>CAKNAD010000259.1 GCA_929200515.1 Candidatus Gorgonimonas leptogorgiae
CACATCTAAATCTGAACTGCAAAAACTAGTTTATTTTTTACAATTTTTAGGTATAGATTTTAAACTAGAGTTTAAAAAAGATAAATACGGACCTTATGCCGATGCTTTACGCCATGCATTAGATAATATGCAAGGCAGTTATATTGAAATTTCTAGTGCAGGTAAAATGCAAGCTGTTGCTACAGCTTTAGAAAGTGCTAAACAATTTATAGCTAAAGATGATAATATCAAACAACAATTAGATAAAATTGCAGAATTAATTACAGGTTTTCACAATGTTGATTACATGGAATTATTAGCTACAGTGCATTGGGTTGCTAAACATGAAAATGCAACTTCAGCCGAGCAAGCATACGATAAAATTCAACAATGGAATCCACGTAAGCAACAATTAATGACTTTGCACCATATAACAGTCGCCTGGAATCATTTAAAACAATTAAACTGGATAGTATAAGTTACTAAAATAAAATTTAACTTTTCTTGTTTTGTAAGCAAAAACAGAAAAATAATTTTAAGGTGGAATTAACAAATCCGCATTATTTATTAAAATATAACAAGATTAAAACATACAACAGATAAACCTTACTCAGAAAGATTTGCAAGAAGATTACACACTTTTCCACCTAATAAGTGCCTTGCTCTTGCATTATATCTTATATCTTGTTTAGCTTCTTTCATAGTTCTCCAGCGAATGCTGCCAAAGCGATTTGTTGCACCTTTGCCGTCTATTAAGGAGCTAATTTTCTCTATAGTGGTTAAATCTAAACCCACGGCTTGAAAAGTATAAAGGAATTGCTCACCGCTCATATCTAGTAGATTATCAGGAATTAATCTATCTTGTTGAAAATCCTCTAGTTTTTCAGGCTTGCCAATTAATGTTGGAATTTTATTGCCAAAGTATTCTTGCCAAGTCTGACGAAGTACAAAATTGTCATAATCAAGTTTTGTATCAGAAATGTATTTAGATTCCTGTTTTGAATAAGAAATAATTAATTCAGTTTTTGTTCTTGTCATAGCCACATAAAAGCGTGCTAAATCACGAAATTGTTCTTGCTCTGGAATATTAGGGTTAGGAAAGCAATCTTTTGAACAATTAACAATGCATACACAATCAAACTCAAATCCTTTCGTTTGTTCTAGATCAGAAAAATAAATATCATTGTCTTCTATATTTTGAAATCCATTTAATGTAGCTATATTATGTTGCTTGCCAAATTTTTCTATTTCAAAAATAGTAAAATTACAAAACGCTATGCATGTTTTTTTATCAGTTTTTTCTGCTGATTTTTCTTTAGCAAACTCTAAAGCGTAGGCTATTTCCTGTTCTAAGGATTCAGCTTGCATCACCATAGGTAATGTATAGCTAAAATTAGCATACTCTGGATCTAAAAAGTTAAAGTTTGCATTATCTAACAAATCAAGAGTATTGTTTTGTAGTATTTCATAGGCTGTTTTTAATATTTCTTGACTGTTACGATAATTTTTCATGATTTTTGTTATTCTGCTAGAGTGAATATCAATACCAGCCTCTTTTATTGATTGTGCTTTTGAAGATACTTTTTGTGCTGCATCTCCGCATAAAAACAAATCATTTTCGTTTTCTGACGCCAGTTTGCGTATTATCGCTAATTCTATGGTGCCAATATCTTGTGATTCATCTACTAAAATACAGCGATATTTTGGTGTTATTTCAGTTAAATAACCATGTAGTTTATTGGCAACACCATGGTAATCTATAACCCCCACAATTTTCATTTTATCTTCCCAGAATTTCAGTCCTTTTAATAAATCTACTCTGAATTCTTCTTGTAAGGGATAAAATCTACCACTGCGATCGATATTTGTGTAGTCATTTCTTTTGTCTTCTGCTAGAGCACTACGTATCCAATCAAATTCTTCTTTAATATATTGCTCAGCATAAATATTACGTGAAATTAACGAAAAATGTACTTTTTGCATTACCTTGGCATCGTGGTTATTATTATCACAGCGGTAATATTCATGCCATATTTCATCTATATGTTCATTACTTTTCCATGTTATATCATCATATAATTTACTATTTGTAGGCTCAAAATCTATAAGTAGCTCTCTAAAAACATCAAATATAGATTTAACTTCTATGTTATTCCGTGGTACTTCTGAAGCGACAGTAACTAATTCATCAATCATTTTAGCTAATGGCTTATTAATTGTAATTATTAGTATTTTTTCATTTGGATATAATTTTGCTAAATGGATACTTCTTTTTACTATAATGCAAGTTTTTCCAGAGCCAGATACACCTGATAGCTTTGCTGATCCGCTATACTGTGCATTAACCAGAGCATCTTGATCTGGGTGCATGTATAGCATCCAGTCTTTATAAGATGAACGTTCCACAAGGATTTGCATTTTTCTTGCATATTCTGCTGAGTTTTGAGGGATTGAACGGATAATATCGCTATCTCTCAGCTTAAAAATATCTTCATCAGAATAATCATCTAACGATTGAGTATTATTAGTTAGTCGCTGTAAAACAAAAGTTGCTTGCTGGGCATCATCTGCTAAAAGGTGATTTATAGTATCAGCAATAATATTACTTAAATTTTTATCTCTTGCACTGATCAAGTCAACTAATACTTTTATATTGCACTCGTCTGTAAGCGTGTCAAAATTAGCTAACATGTTAAACTCATGTTCTTTTACATGATCTTTAATAATATTCTTAATTTCTAGCGTTAATTTATCTAAAATTTTACCAGAAGAAACATTATTATAATTAACCTTTTGATAGTTTCCAGATTCTATACAGGGTATAGGGTTCAATATTAATTTGCCATCATTATCGGAAAAAACAGCACCTTTATGTTTATTGATCCATTTATCAGTATCATCATGATTGCCAGCAAAGCATAACAATATAATGCATCTATCTTGAATAGTTACTAACCTAGCGTTATCATTGAGAGCATACTTTATGCATTTGTTAATTCTTTGCTCACCGTTATTAGTTACTTTAAATTCTGTTGAAATATCATAATTATTAGATTGACTTTTTGCAAGTAATGCAAATACTTTGTCAGCTGCTTTTTTATATTTGCCCCCCTTGTTAGCCAAATCTCTTAAACTTGATCTAAGATCTTTATATTCTTTATATTCTTTATATTTCATAAAATATGATCCTTCATTAATTAGATTTCCATATAGACTATTATATTTTTAGTTAATAAACTTTTTCCCTGCATTAGCTATACTATATTTATCCGTGATTGATGTTTTAATCGAGGCATTATAAGGCAAAAATAAGGAAATGTCTATGTATTAAATGTTATTTGTATCGATAAATGAGCTCTTTTACAAAGATGGTAAGTAGGTTTTAAATAAGTATTTTATTTAGGTAGACAAGTAGCAAATTCTTGAAGATTAAGAAAGCTATTTTTCCATTATCATCAACTTCAATATTGTGATTTTTTTTAATGTTTCAATCTTGCCTTTAGGTTTAACTATATATTAGTTAGATTTTGTTTTTTAGTTTTTAGGTTATTATACATTTTTCATCAGGAACTGTAATTCTATACAGATGTGATAGGTCTAGATAAACATTTTTATGGTAGTTATTAATTTTTGCTTAAAAAAGATAGCTATAATTAAACTATGCGTTGCTGTTTTTTTTATGGCAAGCATTTATTTAATATTACCTTGTTAAGTCGAAAAATTAGATAAACTTATTATAAAGGAGTGGGTTATGGGTGAGTTAAAGATTGAAGATTTTAAGACTTAGTTTGTAGAAATAGAAAGAGAAGCTCACGAAAAAATGGTTGCGGAAGAACTAAGAGTGTAGCCAAGTGCTAATAAAAATACAGCTATAAATGACAAATTTAGAGACAAGCTTGAAGAACTAGATTCTAATCCTGATCCTCAATATGGAGCAGGACAAAAGTATGAAATTCGACCTAATAATAAAACTGAAAGAGAACATCATACAGGTGAATGGCTTTATGATTTTTGTTTACCTAGTAGTGCCGTAAAGCCTCGCCCTTTAGGGCGGGGATATAAGGCATA
>CAKNAD010000260.1 GCA_929200515.1 Candidatus Gorgonimonas leptogorgiae
TATTAGTGTCGACTAAATCAAGAAATACTAGTAGAGATACTGCACGTTTGTTTAAAATTAGTTTAAGTCCTGTTATTAAACATTTTATCTAAATACTAACGTATGATAAAACCTTAGAAGTCTTGCCTTATGAGGGCTCAGCAAAAAGATCTACTTCATCATTAAAAAGATTGAAGTGTTTTTAAGTTTACGTCGTATTTTTCCTCGAGTTAGATCTTTTTCTTTAGCCCTAAAATTCATCTTTTTTGCTGTCATGTGCAGATATATTTTATTAGTTATAAAGGCCAATCGGGGCTATTTTCAGTAGATCAATAATTAGTAACCTATAAACAGTTAGTAGACTTTCGTTATTTTTTCCTGTCCTTCTGCCATTTACATACCATACGGGGGATTTATCCTTAGTGCTGTAAACAGTTAAATCAACACCTAGACTATGCTCTTTATATTGATTGATTTTGTGCATATTAATGTTGGCGTATATTGCGAAATCAGCTTTTTTTGCTTTGGCAAATTCAAGAGTGATTTTAAGATACGTTTGCTCATTGCTATATTTTTCTAACAATTTACGATTTCTGCTATCTGTTAATTTTGAATTAACTATACCGTAAGTTGGCAGTTGTACACTTAATATTCTTTCAAATTGCACTAGCATATCATCTGTAATATTAGCTTCTGGTCCAGATCTAAAAGGCAAGACAACCCAAGATGTAAACCCTGGGATGCCTTTAGAAAACACTTCATTAGATTCCGTATGTTGAAACATGCTACAACTATAGAGCAAGCTCATGCAAAAAAACACGATAAAAGCACAGTTTATTTGCTTGGTAATTACTAATATAACTTCTTTATTTATCTTCATATCTAGATAATTTATGTTGATTAATTTTCAACCATTGAATAGCTATAATGGCTGGAGCATTATTTATATCTCCAGCTTCAAGCATAGAGTATAGTTTATCAACTGGAAATACATGTGTTCTAATATCTTCATTTTCAGCTGCAACACCTAAAACTTCGCTAACATTTCTAGCGTTAATCAATGCACAGTGTAAAGACATTTTTTCTGTAGAGTATCCTGGGCTTAAAAGTACATCTGCAATATGAACTACTTGCTCAGGTTTATAATTAGCTTCTTCTACAACTTCACGCTTTACCGCCTCTACTATAGTTTCATTATTTTCGACAAAACCAGCTACTATTTCTAATAACCAAGGATCGTCATTATTAAGGAAAGCTCCCATTCTAAATTGTTCTATCATTACAACAGCATTTTTTTGTGGGTCATAAAGTATTACTCCTATAGACTTAGGTAATAAAACTAATTCTCTGTATATAGGGTTTGTGTTCTTCCCTGAAAACATTGTGTGTTGTATTTTATATTTGTGAACATGCAGAAAGCCATGATGCAAAGCCGACCTTCCTAAGCATTTGGCATCGCTTTTCCCTAAACCAGATAGTTTCATATTATTTCCTAAATGATAGAATATTTTATTTAAACTACAATGAACTTAATTTAGCAGATTATCGCTTTTAATAACATCTACAAGTTAATAAGTTAATTTAGTGTCTATAAAAATATTTACAAAAGGATAAATATGTACCTTTAATTATAAAGTATAGAAGAAATTTTATTTTTTATGAAAATAGATTTTTTAATGAAAAGTATTTTTTGTGTGTAGGCACAGAAAATACTTTGTAGGTGGTGTTAATAGATTGAAGTTAAGTTAGCATATTTTAATATTAAAGTTTTTTCGCCGACGCTTGGATTAAATTTTATCGTGATTTTTTCTTGTTCTCCAGATCCGCTAGATGTAGCAACAACACCATCTCCAAATTTTGGATGTCTAACTTTGCTACCCGTTTTAAAAATAGATTTATACTTTTTTTTGGTATTAAATTTAAAATTTCTTTTACTGTTCACCGATACCTTACTAGTTAATTTAACATGCTCTAGCAACTCTTCTGGTATTTCTTGAATAAATCTAGATGGCTTGCTATTTCTATTATAGCCATATAATGTGCGTATTGAAGAATAACTAATATATAAGTACCTCATTGCTCTAGTAATAGCCACATAGCACAAACGGCGTTCTTCGTTAATGTTGTTTTCTTCTACTGCGGGTCGGCTAGGAAATATATCTTCTTCCATTCCGGTAATAAAAACGTGTTTAAACTCAAGCCCTTTTGCCGAGTGCATTGTCATTAACTGTACACAATCTTGTTGTTTGTCAGTTTTGTTTTTGTTGTCTAGTGCCACATGATCAACAAATTCACAGATTTGTTCTTTAGTATCAGTTATGCCTTCTTCTAGTGTGCTACTAGTAAATTGATTGCAAGCATTAACAAGTTCTTCTAAATTTTCTATTCTAGTAATTCCAGATGCGTTATCTTTTTTATAGTGCTCAACAATTTGCGATTTAATAATTACTTGTTTAACTAAATCTGTAAAAGATATCTGTTGCAGTTGTTCTCTAAAATATAGAATTAGGTCTTTAAAAGCTTCGAGTTTGCTAACAATGCTTGTCGGGGTGTTGCTATCTGCTGATAATCCGGTAAGACTTAGCCACATTGAATTATTAGTGTTTTCTGAATTTTCTCTGATTTTTTCTACTGTTTTTTCTCCAATGCCTCGCGGAGGAAAATTAATAATTCTTTCTAATGCTAAGTTGCTGTCTTCAAAGCAAATTACCCGTAAGTAGGCGATAACATTTTTTACTTCTGCTCTATCGAAAAAGCGACTGCCACCATATATTCGATAAGGCACAGAGTTTTGCACTAGTAATTCTTCTAGTAATCTTGATTGTGCATTTGAGCGATACAGCACTGCTATATCTTGCCATTTATCGCCTTTAGCCGCTATTTTTTTGACATAATTAGCGATATAAACTGCTTCGTCGTTGTCATCTACCGCTGCATATATCTTAATTTTTTCGCCTTCAGCTAGCTTAGATGTTAGCTGTTTATTAAAACGGTCTTCGTTATGAGCAATAACCGCATTAGCCGCCTGTAAAATATTAGAGCTAGAGCGATAATTTTGCTCTAGCTTAATTGGGGTTATATTGTTGCAATCTTTAACAAAGCTATGCATGTTGTCTATACGTGCACCACGCCAACCATAAATAGACTGGTCGTCATCGCCAACAGCCATTAAATTGTTGTTGTCTCCTGAGAGTAAGCGCAACCAAGCATATTGCAAGCTATTAGTATCTTGAAATTCATCTACTAAAATATATTTAAATTTTTCTTGGTATTTTTCTAGTAGCCACTTATTGTATAAAAATAATTCATGAACTCTTAACAGTAGCTCAGAAAAATCAACAACAGAATTCTGTTGGCAATATATACTATAACGCTTGTATATTTCTACTTTTACTTTTATGTCGTATCTGTAACCAGGGTTAATATGACTAGCTCTTAAGCCTGAGTCTTTTTTACTATTAATAAACGTTAGTATTTTTTTAGGAATGTATCTTTGGTCGTCTAAATTCATTTCTTTTATTATTTTTTTTACTATACGTAGTTGGTCGTCTACATCTATTATTTCAAAGTTGTCACTTAGGTTAGCATACTTGCCGTGTCTTCTAAGTAGTCGGTGGGCTATACCATGAAATGTACCAACCCAAATGCCTTGAAGGTCATCGCCTAATAGGTTGCTAATTCTCTGACGCATTTCGTTAGCTGCTTTGTTAGTAAAAGTTACAGCTAGAATAGCAGATGGGTTTATATTATAGTTTTTTATCAACCAAGCTATGCGGTGAATTAAAACCTTAGTTTTACCACTTCCAGCACCCGCTAATACTAATTGGCTTTCTAGAGGCGCAGATACAGCCTTTCTTTGAGCAGTATTAAGAGATTCTAATAAATAGCTATTATTCATAAAAAAAACCTAGAAGAGCATCTTATAGAAACTATTTTTATTGGTATATAATTATTACTGTAATTATATAGTTGTTATTGAAAAGTAGTTTCTGGTATTAAAAGTTATTACTTATACACGTGGCAGATGAAAATGCTAGGTTTCAGGGCTAAAGAAAAAGATCTAA
>CAKNAD010000261.1:0-88 GCA_929200515.1 Candidatus Gorgonimonas leptogorgiae
CTTGGATATCTATAGCTATGCTGCCTTTAATAGTACAACCAGAATTAACTTCAATGCCACCGTTAATATGCGTATTGTTGGTGTTATT
>CAKNAD010000261.1:188-4037 GCA_929200515.1 Candidatus Gorgonimonas leptogorgiae
GGATATCTATAGCTGTATCACCTTTAATATTACAACCAGAATTAACTTCAATGCCACCGTTAATATGCGTATTGTTGGTGTTATTTATTACTACAGCCGGTTTATCATAATTGCTAGTACCGCTTAATGCACCATACACATCAGCTGTGAAATTAATTTTATTTATTGTAGGAACAGAAGATAAACCAGAGACAATAATTAATACCGCAGGGTCGCTTCTTTGAGCGTAAGTAGGTTGCGAGTTTTTACCTATTTCTATATTATTATTTGTATAAGTATAATTTCCTATTGGATCAGCTGTAGTCATAATGTCTTTTCTTTTAGCAGGCACTATTTTGTTATTTAACAATGAGCTTTGTACTTTTAATAGAGATTGATCATTTAGTGTAGTTACAGCAGACATTTGTAATTTAGCGGTTATCTGAGTAGAATCAGCTACGGCATCAGTGATGTTAATTAGTACTGAATTGCTACCTAGTGAGCTAGCTCCTTTGATAATATTATTGTTTGCATCGTAAACTCTACTACATAATAATTCATCAACAGCTCCAGATACTGTTAATCCACCACTATTTGCTGTTAGTATACATATAGGTGTTGAACTGCTTAGGTACGATAACTTAGTATCTGCAGCTAAAATAATCTTAGCCCCAGCATCAAAGCTTGCATTACCAGTTACAGTTAGCAATGCTGCTGGCCTGGAGCTAGGTAAAGTTAAGACTAGTTCGCTATTGTTATAACCATGATATTCATGAATACGAACTTCATCAACATGGCTGGTAAAATATAAACTGCCATGGTTGTTTACAGTTCCGTCTATAGAATGAGTACCAGAGGTATAGCCTAAAGCAATTTTACCAGTTGCGATATTATCTAAATCATCATCGAACTTAAAACCGTGAGGACTAGTAAAGATGCCAGAATTAGTTACTTTGTTATAAAAATGCAACGTATCATTACCAGTAACATTAATTATGCCTCGATTTTCTACTTCATTCTGAAAGCTTAAAGTATAATCTAGTTGCATATTACCTGAAACTGCATTTACTAGTTTATTATATAACGCAAAATGTCCAGCTTTTATATAACCACTATTAGTTACTGTAAATGTTTTATGTGAACTATCACCTAAATTAAAACTTTCACTCAAATCACCTTGTATAATGGTGCCAGAATTAGTTAAATTTTTGTAAAATGTTATGCTATAAGATGGGTGACCAGAAATTATTGTGCCAGTATTAGTAACATCTTCATGAAAGCTCCATGAAGCTTTACCTGTAGATTCAATAGTTCCTTGATTTATTACGATGCCGTGAAATTGCAAGCCTGTATCAAGTAACATATAACCTGAGGCTTGATTTGTTAATTTATAAAAAGATTCGTATTCTTTTGCTCTAATATAACCACTATTAATTATTTGATAAGAGCCAGCAGCCTCACCTAACTGCAACTTACCGCTAGTGCTTTGTATAAGTGTGCCTGAATTAGTAAAGTCTCTATCAATACTTATCTTACCAGTAACAGTAATTTCGCCGGCATTAACTAAAGTTATATGTGCATTGCTACCACTATCCCTGTTGATTGCTTTACCCTGTATTTCTCCATAATGCTTGTTTTCTATAGTCATATCAGAATAATATACATCAATGCCACCTTTAATGGTGCCACTATTTTCTATCTTTTTTGCTACTGTAATAATATCGCCTTCAATTGTTGCACCCGAATTGTTATGTATCTCGTAGGTTGCTGCCGAACTTGTAGTATCATAAAAAGAATGGCCTCCTTTAACTGTGCCGTGATTTTCAAAATTACCAGTAATACGCCAAAAATTATATATAGCTTTATCGGTGCCAGATATTGCACCTCGGTTAATAAAATTAGCAGTTAATGTATCTTGGATATCTATAGCTGTATCACCTTTAATATTACAACCAGAATTAACTTCAATGCCGCCGTTAATATGCATATTATTAGTATTATTTATTACTACAGCTGTTTTATTAAAATTGCTAGTGTTTTTGTCTGTGCCATAAACATCAGCTGTAAAATTAATTTTATTTATTGTACGAGTAGAAAATAAAGCTGAACCAATAATTAATACCGCAGGGTCGCTTCCTGTAGCGTAAGCAGGTTGCGAGTTTTTAGCTATCTCTATATTATTACTTATATAAGTATAATTTTCTATTGGATCTACTGTTTCTATAATTTTTTTTACTTTGGGAGCTCCTAGTTTGTTGCCTAACAATGAGTTTTGTGTTCTTAAATTAGATATACTCATGCTGTTGCCTGAGCTGCCTATTTTTAACTCAGCAGTTATTTTATTAGAATCAACGGTGGTCGTACTTATTTCAATAAATATTGAATTGCTACCTATCGCAGCACCTGCTTTGATAACTTTATGATCTGGATCATAAATTCTACTATATAATAATTTTTTAATATCTCCAGATACTGTTAATCGACTATTTGCTGTTAGTATACATATAGGTGTTGAACTGCTTAGGTACGATAAATTAGTATCTGCAGCTAAAATAATCTTAGCGCCTGCATCAAAGGTTGCATCATTTGTTACTGTAAGCAAAGGGTTGGCTGGTTTTGTTGTGCCAGATGGTAGGGTTAATACGAGTTCGCTAGTGTTATAACCATGATAATCACTAATAGTGCTACAACTTTGCAACGCTACACTACCTTGGTTATTTAAAGCAATACGAGCATCTTTATACAGTCCTATATTGGTAAACTGTATTTTCCCCAAAGGATTATTTTCTATAGTCAGATGAGAAAAATATATATCAATATCACCTTTAATGGTGCCACTATTTTCTATCTTTTTTGCTGCTGTAATAAAATCACCTTCAATTGTTGCCCCCGAATTGTTATGTATCTCGTAGGTTGCTGCAGCTCCTGTACTATCAGAAAAAGAATGGCCTCCTTTAACTGTGCCGTAATTTTCAAATTTGCCAGTAATGCGCCAAACATTATATATAGCTTTATCGGTGCCAGATATTGTGCCACGATTGATAAAATTAGTAGTTAACTTATCTTTGATCTCTATAGCTATTTTGCCTTTAACAGTACAACCAGAATTAACTTCGATACCATCTTTAATATGCATATTGTTAGTATTAGTTATTACTACAGCTGTTTTATTAAAATTGGTAGGAGTCTTTTTTTCTGAGCCATAAACATTACCCTTAAAATTAATTTTATCTATTGTAGGAACAGAAAATAAATTTATTAATACAGCAGGATCATTTGCTGTAGCGTAAAATACAGCAGGATCATTTGCTGTAGCGTAAATAGTTGCTGCTGATAATGCAGGAGTAGTTGCACCTATAGTTATTATACTATTTGCTGCACCGCCACGAAAATAGCATAGTGGTGGATCGGCAGTTACTATCATCGCAGGCGGATTTGCTGGAATTAGCTCTGGTGGTAGGTATTTTTGCATATCTGTGCGTTTAACATACAAACCAGCGTCGAATGACGCTCTACGAGAATGCCATATTCCAGAATAATAGTCATACAGTAAGTTACCTCTTATATCAGAAGGCCCTGTAATTTCACTCGTTGTAGGGTCGAAATGACTACCAGGAATGTATAAGTGAGTTTTATTATGCCTAAAATTTATTTTAATATAAAATGTTTTGTTATAATCTACATCAAAAAATTCGTATTTCTCTGTGTTAGTGTCATAACCCTTAAGTTGTATATAACCAGGACCAAAAGGAGAACTAGCCATAGCACAACTACAGCTAACAGATAGCAGTAGCGTAAAGATAAAATAGAAAATAGAAGTAAAATAATTATTATTGTTATTAAGATTAGCATTAGTACTAGACATTATGC
>CAKNAD010000262.1:0-721 GCA_929200515.1 Candidatus Gorgonimonas leptogorgiae
GTTTTAATGTATGCTATGAATAATACAGATAAAGATATGATAAAAGAATTATTAGCTACAGGGGGTGATCTTAATGCACAAGATAATCAGGATCGTACAGCTTTAATGTGGGCTATATTCAAGAGTAACGATAATATGGTAACAGCATTAATAAATGCAGGAGCTGGCATAGAGTTGCAAGATAAGTATAGCAAAACAGCTTTAATGAATGCTATATTTTTGTGTCGGTATAATATAATAAATACATTACTAAATGCAGGAGCTAATATAGATCTGCAAGATAAGTATGGCGATACAGCTTTAATGTATGCTGTGAATAAGAAACGGGCTAATATTCTAAAAGTATTATTAGAGATGGGAGCTGATATACATACACAAAATAAGAATGGCAAAACAGTGTTAATGCATGCTATAAATGCTTGTAATCTTGATGCTGTACAAACATTATTAAGTATGGGAATTGATATAAATACACAAAATGAGAATGGCAATACAGCTATAATAAATGCTATATTTTTAGCTAAAGATTCTAATACTTCCCCTGTAGATCGTCTTGCCCTTGCAGAGATTATAAAAATATTACATGCTAACGGAGCTGATATAGACCAGCAAGATAATCGTGGTACGACAGCTTTAATGCGTTCTATACATAAAGGTAGATTTGATATTGCAAAAGAATTATTAACTCTGGGAGCTGATATAAATATCAAAGATATTTATG
>CAKNAD010000262.1:731-4018 GCA_929200515.1 Candidatus Gorgonimonas leptogorgiae
GTTAAAATATAAAATAAATCTATTTAAAAAATATTGTTAATAATAGTATTTCTGTAAATTTAAATAAAATATTCGTTTGATTTTTAAATAAATATTTTATTTAACTCAAGTTACACAGTAGATAGAATTAAAAAAATCTACAAGAAAAAGGATTTTAATTATGACCCCAGTAAATAATCAGCTTATGCCTGCTCAACGAATAGACGGTATACCGTTAGAACAAAGATCACTTAATATAAATGACAAAGATATTCATGGCAAGACAGCTTTAGATTATGCTAAAAGATCTACTAATTCTGATATTCAAGAACTACTAAATTAAAGAGTTAATTAAGAAAGGGATATCAAATAAAGATAGCAGAACAGCTTTAATTCTGATGTGTCGAGGGTGTTCGAAATTCCGTGTCATTAGTAAGTTTAGATGTTTAAATAATCATCTAAACGATCTTCAAAATAGATTGCTAATTGTGATAATGCAATACCCCAATTTTGGATTGGCATGGCCCGCTTCTTGGATATACACGTTGCATGTATATTTTTTAGTTAAAATGTACATGCAAGAATAATACTATTAGCTATTATTTGATTTTTCTCTATTTTCGCCGGTAATAATGCCCATAGATATTTCACGTAAAGCAGTAACTGTTGGTTTATCGTTAGGTCGAGCAACAGTGGATTCAACGCCACCTAAAGATAATTGGCGCGCTCGTTTTGCTGCAACTAATACTAACTCAAATCTGTTATCTACATTGTCTAGACAATCTTCTACGGTAACTCTTGCCATGTTTTCTCCTTAACTGATACAGTGTGTAATTTTATAGAATAGTAGAATAAGTATATCAGATTATATCTTTGATATCTACATCTTTAACATATTTCTCAATATTTTTTAAAATATATTTATGTTAAATAATATTTTGTAACTTTTGTATGAAGCGTTATACTGCACACAGTGCTAGTTTATTATTCATCTGCCATTTATATAACGGAATTTATTTTAATATGACAAAACCTATTTATAAATTATTAGCTAATAAAATTAATCAACTAAAAGAAACAGGGTTATATAAGTCTGAGCATGTCATTGCCAGTGCTCAACACACTGATATTAGTACCCCTGAAGGTAAACAATTAATTAACCTATGTGCTAATAATTATTTAGGCTTGGCAAGTGATCAACGTATAACTAAAATGGCTAAGCAAGCTATAGATGAATATGGCTTTGGTATGGCATCTGTTAGATTTATCTGTGGTACACAAACAGTACATAAAGATTTAGAAAAACGGTTATCTGAATTTTTAGGTACCGAAGATACTATTTTATACTCTTCTTGTTTTGATGCGAATACAGGATTATTTGAAACACTTCTAGATGCTAACGATGGCATTATTAGCGATTCTCTAAACCATGCGAGTATTATTGATGGTGTTCGTTTGTGTAAGGCTAAGCGTTATCGCTATAAAAACAACAATATAGCCGATTTAGAGCGTAACTTGCAACAAGCAGATGCTGACGGTTGCGTTAATAAAATAATAGCTACCGATGGTGTATTTTCCATGGATGGCATTATAGCTAATTTACCTGAAATTTGTAACTTAGCTGAAAAATATAACGCTTTATTAATGGTAGACGATTGCCATTCTACAGGAGTATTAGGTAAAACTGGTGCTGGAACAGCAGAACATTACGGGTTATCTAATATTGATATTATCACTGGAACTCTAGGCAAGGCTTTAGGTGGTGCTTCTGGTGGTTATGTATCTGGTAAAGCAGAAATTATTGATTGGTTAAGAAATAAATCAAGACCTTATTTGTTTTCTAACAGCTTAGCTCCAATGATAGCCCGAGCCTCGATAGAAGCATTGAATATTTTACAACAACAACCAGAATTATTAACTAAATTACAACAAAATGCTCAATATTTTCGCGATAAAATGTCTGCATTAGGATTTAAGCTTGCAGGTAAAGATCATGCCATAATTCCAGTAATGATAGGCGATGAACTATTAACTGCTAAGTTTGCAGAGCAAATGTTAAACTTAGGTATTTTAGTGGTTGGTTTTTCTTATCCTGTGGTTCCTAAGGGACAAGCAAGAATTAGAACCCAAATGTCTGCTGCCCACAGTATCGAGCAATTAGACAAAGCTATAGAAGCGTTTGCTATTGTTGGTAAAAAATTAAAAGTTATTTAAATGCTAACTGTAACCGGAATAGTTAAAAAATCATCTGCGAGTTTACAACTAGAAATAGCTACAACTAGTTCTTGCTCAAGTTGTACTATGAAGAAAAAATGTAACCAAAATATTAAGTTGAATCGCTCTAATTTCATAGAAAATGAGAACTTGCAAGAAAATGATAATTTAATCATTGCGGTTTCTAATTGGTTATTTTTTAGCTATGTTGCTATAATTTATGGCTTGCCATTATTGATATTTGTATCAACCATATGGTTTTGTAGTTATTATAACCTCAATGAACTGACAATAATGGCTATATGTTTATTAAACTTAGCTATTTTTTTTAGCTTTATTAAATATAGCAAAATGCTTGATAAGTTTAATAATTCTTTTAGTGTTAAAAGGTATCTATAATTAGCTTATAAAATAGTACAACGGCAACATTGTTTTTGTCTGTTTTCTATTTGTGTTATTTTTTTATTAATTCTATTAGCTTGCGTTTGTAATTCAGTTATTTGTTGTTGTAACTTGTCTATTTTTTTATCTGAGTTTGTACCAGGTTTTAAAAAAAAACTCACTTCATTTGCTATTTCTATACGCCAAGTGCCGTTTATTTTATCTGTTTTTGCTTCTTTGTATTCATGAAGACAAAAAGCATTTAAATTGTGGTTTACTTGATCTGTTACATGTGCTCCAATAGCCATTAACGAACGTATATATTTACTAGGGGTTATGTAAACAGGGCAAGGATTTTTATCTTCTTTTGTCATAATGTGTACGGATATTTCTTCTAAGATATTGTTTTTTAATGCCTGGGAACCAGGTTTTAAAACACCAAAGTTTAGATTATCTCTGCCAGTGGTATGGCACGCAATTGATTTTAATTTTTCAATTATATCATATACAATTTTTATATTGTGATTTCTTTGATCTAAAGATGAAGGATTATCAATATATTCAGATATACATTTTTCAATTGTATTAGTTTGATGGTTGGTTACAGGTATCATATAAAACTTTCCTTTTAAATATTGTTCATGGTATTACTATAGAGTTATTTTTTAAAACAATACTTCGGACCTTTTGTAGCATATTTATTATATTTTGTA
>CAKNAD010000263.1 GCA_929200515.1 Candidatus Gorgonimonas leptogorgiae
TACTTTTTAATTTAGTATGAATATAAATAGCCAAAGTAGATGCCTTGTTTAACAAACCAAAAATTACTTGCTGAAAAGACGTATCTTCAAGTAGGAGGTGTATCTATATTAATATGTTATAAATATTCAGCTTTGTAAATAATCTTACCGCTCATATTTAATAAATAAGTTGTTCTTTTAGTTGTTTGTAAATTTATTTTACAAACTCCTGTTATTTTAAAATTATATAAATTAGGATTATATTTAAATATTGATAAATACTGCATATCATCTGTATTATTCACCCAACATGAACTTAACATTTGTTCGATATTAAATTCTATTATAGCCTCATTAGTGTTATAATCCACGTGTTTTTTATCTACCGTTACTAAAGGATAGATAATACCTGTTTTATGCCATTTTTTTATTATGGGGATAAGATCTGGTATAAATAATTTGCAATTAGTTGTTTGAATTTCTGATAATAAATAATTTAATTTATTATATTGTTTATTTTGTATAGTTCTAGTGTTATTTATAGATTCATCACAAATTTCCTGTAGTGATATGCAATTATCTAGACTCTCTAGAGATAGAGGTAGGGTAGATATAGCATCTTTTATTTTTTTCTTAGGTTTAGCTAAGTAAAGATTATACATGTTAGACAGCATGCTATAATTACTATTTAGATTATTAAGTAGCACATAATCACCGTACTCACTAAATGCAACGCTTTCTTTAGGATTGTATTCGTATTTTATTTTACATTCATTTTTTATTATAAAGCTAATATTATTTTGCATATCATTAATAGTAGCGGATAATAAATTTTTATCTTCTATAATAGCTTGCAGGTGTAATAATACTTCTCCAGATGTAGTTAATAATCTAACTTCTTTTTGATTTGATTTGAAGTTTATTTTACAATCACCTGTTATGTTAAATATTTTTTTTTGAATTTCATCATGTATATCTGATAAATACTGTTGCTCTTCTGGTTTGGTAAAGTGTAAGCAGTCTACTATAGTAGATAAATTAAATTTAAAAACTATCTCATTAGGATTATCTAAATTAACTTTAATTGTTTCAATAGTAATTAAAGGATCAACTTGGTAAATTTTACCCCAATTAATAAGCATAGGAACAAGCTCTGGAATAAATAAGTATGCTTCTTCTTGTTTTATTTCCTTTAATAAAAGTAACAACTGTTTAGTGCTATTAAGTTGTTGGTTATTGATATAATTATTGTTTTTTGTAAATTGTTTATTTGTATTTTCAGATATATTGATAACATCTACAAAAGAAGTAGCTATTCCAACCTGTGTAATATTTGAATCCGCATTATAATTACAAATTTTCTTCCAAATTGAATATGAAGTTAAACAGCTATTATTTTTATGATAAGAAAAATTAGATTTATTTAAGCTATAATTAATATTAACGCCAAATTTATATGTTTTTTGTGGAGATATTGTTTCTGTTATTATTATATTTTCTGTAGAATCATTTACTTTATATTCTAAATTTTTTTCTATATTATTTGCATATGAAATTAGGTTGCAAAATAGGCTAACCATTACTGCAAATAGAATATTTAATATTTTATTCATTTGTATGTACTCTGTATGTTTTTATATTTATAAGTCGTTGTATTTGACAAAAATTTTTTTATTAATAGTATTTAAACATGTTAAATACTAGTTTTTTATTGCTCTTATAAGTGCTTAAAACTTTTGTTTTTAATATAGAATTATACAATATATCAATAACTTTAAATAAAGTAAAACTTAGTAACATAAAAAATTTATCTAAATTTTATGCAATTTAAAAACCTTTTTTACTTTTTAATACACTTTAAAAGTTGATATTGATTGCCTAGAAACTTTTACATATTTAAGAATAATTATAATTAAGTGAAAATTTATGTTACCTGAGAATCTCTTGCAAACAACTACAGATATAGATTTTTGTAATAATATTATTAATAATCATTGTAGCTTAAATAAAAAATATAAATGTAAGAGTATCGATATAGAAAAATATATAGAAGAGACAGCACTTTTGTATTACCAAAACATATATTCTATAGTTGAAAGCAAAGGCATTGGGTCTTTATATTCTAAAACAGTTAAGGTTGTATTACCGCATCTTCATTATACATCTAAAGATGAACATTTATTTATGATTAGCTCTTTTCATATGCAACAAATATTAACAGCTCCAAATTTTTCTATTGATAATAAGCTTAAAATATTAAAAAAAATTATATCGCTATTTAAAATGTCTAATTTTAGTAAGTTAAAAAAAATATTACTTATAGGGTTTGTTGATAGCGTATATAGCTGTATAATATTGAATAATAATATTAATACCAAATTTAATTGGCGTGATAATAAAGATGGCTTACAGATTGCAAACAAGCGTTTTTTTTCTTTATTGTTAAATTTAGATAGTAGCTATAAAGCAATATCTAAAGATATAATTGCTATTAATTTATTATTTGTAGATTTAGAAAAAAGATTTATTTTTAATAATGATATTAATAATATTACAGATTATGGAACATATATTTTTGAAAATGAATGGAAATATTTAGAACGCTGTTATCGTTCTTTTATGTATTTATTAAATGTATTAGTAGCTGATAAACATAGAAAAATTATATTTACTGATCTGTGTGAAGCAAACGCTATTTCTGGAGGTTTTCAAGGAATATCTAGCTCTATATATAATTTGCCTATAAAAAAAGAATATGCAAATAATCTTTTATCTTTACTAAAGAAAGGCAGAATTGTAGCTAAGCATTGGAGTTATAGCTCAGATGGTTTATCTAATGAAGAAAAATCAGTTGAAATAGTAAATAGTATTAATAAATCTTTAGGATTAGAATCAGGGTTAGAAGTGGTAGAATCTATAGGAACAAACTTTTACTTTAAAGTTAATAATACCAAACATACTCTTTTTCATAGAGGGTACCTTAGTAATGATGAAAATGAACTCATTAATATTTTAGAAGGTAATACATCACAAGCGTTTGAATTTACTATTGTACAAGCAGAAGAAAATAAAGATAGCAGTGTTGTCTTGCAATTGTTGATATCTTACAAACATCATACTTCCAAAAAACATGCATGTGAAGCTTTATTAAGAATATATTATAAAGAGTATCAATTGTTTGCTAATAGTGAGAACATCTTACAAAAGGTTACAAGAGCAATAAAATTGTGTAGTTTGCTACAAAGAATTCACCCTTTTAGTGATGCCAACGGTCGTATTATGTTTTTTATTTTATTGCCAGTGTTATTGTATCAAATGGATATGTGGTTGTTACGCACAGTATACGAACCTTGGGTGAAATTAGATTTTTATTCTGCTGAACAACTAGCCAAAGAAATAATAAAATTATGTGTTCCTGCTCCAGTAATAAAAAGAGAGTTCAACTGGAAAAAAAATTTAAGCTACTTTGAAGATTTTCGTGTTAGCTGTGCATTAGGAGATACAAAAAGGGTTATTGGATTATTAAATCAGCATCCTCAATTATTAAAAAAACCAATATTTATTTCGCCAATATCGTCAACTGTACCATTATTAAAATATTTAACTATGTATAATCAATATGAATTAATAGATTACTTATTAGAGCATCTTAACTTTACTGAAGTTAGTTTTGAAGATGTTTCTGAATGTTTGCAATTAACAAGAGATAAATATGTTAAAGCATTATTGTTAAATTATATTAAAAAAAATTTTTAGTAGTCTATTAATAGCTAGTTTATTATTATTGATAATAATTAGTATTCGTGGTTGTTTTAAAAGAAAGTTATTTTAGGTATATACCTATTTTATTTAAGGACAAGTTTTTTAGTGTGTTTTTACTATTAAGTTGCAGTAGTTATTGTTAATTCACCACAAACACAAACAGCTCTGTTATTTGTGAATTCCTCTCGCACCTAAAGGAGCTAGCTTCCTAGATCATACAAGTATGCTAGGTGGTTCCTAGACTAGTTCTATAA
>CAKNAD010000264.1 GCA_929200515.1 Candidatus Gorgonimonas leptogorgiae
GTCAAAAAAAATGATAAAATCTTAATTAAATCTACAGGTAAGGTTCATAATATTGATGATATAGGCATATTTACTCCTAAACGTACACCAACTACAGAATTAAATGCTGGCGAAGTAGGCTATATTGTTGCTGGTATCAAAAATATTCATGGTGCACCAGTGGGTGATACCATAGTTCATGCAAAATTTCTAGATACGCCTGCACTTAGCGGTTTTATGCAAGTAAAGCCTCAGGTTTATGCTGGTTTGTTTCCAGTAAATTCTGATGATTTTGAATCGTTTCGTGAAGCCTTAGAAAAATTAAGTTTAAACGATGCTTCATTATTTTATGAGCCTGAAAGTAGTGATGCCTTAGGTTTTGGTTTTCGTTGTGGTTTTTTAGGCATGTTGCATATGGAGATTATTCAAGAAAGATTAGAGCGTGAATACAATTTAGACTTAATTACTACTGCTCCAACAGTAATTTATCAGTGTAAATTAAAATCAGGTAAAGTCATAGAAATAGATAACCCGTCTAAATTACCAGATTTAGCTATTCTAGATGAAATAAGAGAACCAATAGCAACAGTCAATATATTAGTTCCGCAAGAATATTTAGGTAATGTATTAACTTTATGCAACGGTAAGCGTGGTATACAACAAGATATGCAGTTTACTGGTTCGCAAGTTTCTCTTCATTATAAAATTCCTATGAGCGAAATAGTGCTAGATTTTTTTGATAAATTAAAATCTACTAGTAAAGGCTTTGCTTCACTAGATTATAGCCTTGAAGGCTTTAATACCGCCAATATGATTAGACTAGATTTACTAATTAATGGCGAAAAAGTAGACGCCCTTGCTGTTATTATTCATAGAGATCATTCTAAAAGTCGTGGTCGTTTGCTTGTAGAAAAAATGAAAGAGATAATTCCAAGGCAAATGTTTGATATTGCTATTCAAGCAGCTATTGGTGGGCAAATAATAGCTAGAAGCACTGTTAAAGCTCTGCGTAAAAATGTAACTGCAAAATGTTATGGTGGTGATGTTTCCAGAAAACGTAAGCTGTTAGATAAACAAAAAGCAGGTAAGCGCAGAATGAAACAGGTTGGTAAAGTAGAAATTCCACAAGATGCATTTTTAGCTGTTTTAAAAGTGGATAAATAATTTAATTATAATAGAAGAGAGTTAACCAATAATGATGGATATTAATTTTCCTTTAGTTTTAGTTGTTATAACTGCTATTACTGGGATATTTACACTGTATTATAAAATAAGAAAAAGTAAACTCAGAGTAGACTATAAACCAAATGCTATTGTAGATTTTTGCCAGTCTACTTTTCCAGTATTGTTTATAGTTATGATTATTCGTTCTTTTATTGTTGAGCCTTATAAAATACCTTCCGGATCGATGATTCCAACGTTGCAAATAGGAGATTTTATTTTAGTAAATAAATTTAACTATGGACTAAGATTGCCAGTAATAGGAACTAATATTTATAGCGTAGGAGCACCTAAATTTGGTGATGTTATGGTATTTAAACAGCCTGGAAAAGAAAGCATTAATTTTATTAAACGTGTTATTGGTGTTCCAGGAGATATAATTAGTTATAATAATAAGGTGTTTTATATAAATGGAGTTGCTGTGGATAAACAACTAGCAAACCATACAACAGATATTGCTAATAATTACAGTCTTTTTAATGAGTGTATCGCGGATAACTGCCATCAGATACAAACGAATAATAATAAGTTAAATTTAGCTGCTGAAGGCACTTGGAAAGTTCCAGATAACATGTATTTTGTAGCTGGAGATAACCGCGACAACAGCCACGATAGCAGATTTTGGGGTTTTGTTCCAGATAAAAACATTGTTGGTAAAGCTTTTTATATATGGATGAACTGGAAAGGATTTACAAGCCTACCAAATTTTAGCAATAATGGCTCAATTAGATAAATCTTTAATTTAAAAGCTTAATTTATATTTTTACTAGATAGCTTTTTGTGTTGTAAGCTATGTTAATAGGACTTACGCATTGCCTGTTTCTCTTTATATATAGTTAAATCTGTATTTGTATACAATAGATAACTCAACTAAAAATGAGTCTAGATAAATTTTATAAATGCGTAAAGTCCTAGTTAAGTAAATTTAAACTTTTCAAAACAGCTAGTAGATTATTGTTATCTTTATTTTTTAATTACATTGGTAAAAAAATTGATACCTAATGCAATACTCTGCTGTTTTTAATAGTTAACAACTTAAATTAGAAAATAAATTTTACAAGGAGTTAAGTATGGGTAATGTTAATTGCGTGGCGTCACGCAGGTCATCAACATCAATAAGCATAGAAGATGTCTATTTAGAAAATATACGTGTAAATAAGAAATCAACAGGGGAGACATCTGATTGCCGCGAAGTAGTTTCTCGAAATATAGTAAATAATTTTGTACAACCTAGTTATGAGGCTTTATCATCAAGTACAGATGTATCTAGTAACTCTCAGATGTTAGAATCAAGATATCCAAGCATAGTGCCGTCTGGTGCAACAAATGCAATACAACAAGAAAACACCCAAAATCTTTCTTTGTATTCTAAGCTTGTAGCAAAACTACCAGACAACCCTGACTTTTATCCAGAAAAATTTATAGAAAATGAAGCTTGCGACCCTAAACAGTATTTAAAAGATAACGAGGAGCAACTTATAAAAGTTTTTACTGATGCTATTTCTAAAGATCCATATTTAAGTTTATCTTCTGTTAGTATTAAGGAACAGCTTACAGATAATCCTGTGCTTGTTTTTAAAGGTTCTTTTATAGAACACTGCCAGAATCCTATAAAAGATGTAGAAGCAGTTGAATCATCTAAAAAACAATATCATTCATTTACTCAAGAAACTAGTTTATCTGAGGTTATTAATAAATCAAAAAATTTAGCTGAATTTATTACAAATATGCGCTTAGCAGCTACTTTTGCGGGTCTTACTGCTAAAATAAATGCACCAGCTCATGGTTTTGAGATTAAAATGTTACCATTTACTGGATTATGGAAAGAAGATGAGTACTCACATCTAGAAAGGTCATTAGAAGAACATTTTGCTGAAGACATGGAATTTTTTTTAGTTGATGGAATAATAAGTCTAGTACAAGATGCGGTTTCTACAGAAATGGATAAATGGGAAGATGTGCCTGAAAGTTTTGGTTGTTATTTTTCTAATGAAAACTCCGTAAATGTGGTGTTTATCTAGATAATTTGCTAGTCATCTCATTGTGATAATTAATCCATTCCATGGGGTGAATTAGTTGAGCCGTGCAACCTACACAGACTGCCTTAACCCGAAGATTTGCCTTCTAAGATGGTTTGTTAACGTAAAAGGTTTGCCCTTGATAAATTGGTACGTTAACATTAGCATAGATTGCAAAAAAGTTTGTCATAGGCTCTAATCTTAACGCTAGATCATGATTTTAATTGCCATTTCGTGCACAGAATGTTGATTTAACTATTTCGTTTTCTTCAAATATCCCATCAGAAAAACTCATCTTGTTAAAACCTAAAATTAAAAAAGCATTGCTATCATACAAGATTTAAACATCTTTACATCGCTTTTAAAAATAGGATCTTATTTATACACTTTCTACTTGAAGATTATCATTTTACTTAGCCATGAAGCCTAGCATTTTCATCTGCTACCTGTATAAATCATTGTGGTTATCATTCTAAAATCTTGGTAAGCATTTAAAGCTATTTTTAAACTTTATTATATTAATCAACCTGAGTTCGACGTTTTAAAATATGCTAAAAAAAATTTGATACAAGTAAAAAATAAATGTAATTATTGTTTTTATAATTTATTATTTTATCCGCCCATAAAAAAAGGAGTACCCATAGGCACTCCTTTTAAATTTTCAGTTTATATATATAAACTTATATGATGGAATAATTACTTCCACATATCGTAAGCATAGCTTAGAGTTATACGATGCTCATTGTATTTATTAAGATCTTTTCCTAAAGCACT
>CAKNAD010000265.1 GCA_929200515.1 Candidatus Gorgonimonas leptogorgiae
TTTGCCTTGAATCAAACCATTTTACTTAGCCCTGAAACCTAGCATTTGCATCTGCTACCTGTATAAATATCAAACAATTCAGTATTTACTTATATTAAAGAAAATTTTATAGTAGACATTTTCTATTTAATTAGAGCAATTTATTGTTTTATGAAAAACCTTATTTAAATAACTTATTTTATTTTTTTAAGAATATAATTTAAATTAATTACTATCAAGGAAGGTGTATTATATGAGTGATGTAGGATATTTTGAGAGCATAAAAGCATATGTACGTGGGGAGCAACTAAGTGTGAACGGGACACAACAGCCCAGATACTATGAAACATCTAAGCGGGGATCTTTTCAAGGCAAGAAAGTAGCTACTGTAGCTGGAGCTGGATTTATCGGAGTTATTTATTCTGCTGTTGCCTGTGCACCAATAGCTACATTGACTAGCGTTGTAATAACTGCTTGTTCCATTCATAATAGTATAAAAGTTTATAAAAAGAATAAAACATCATTACCCAAATTAATTATAAATATTTTAGTGGAGCTTACCATTGGTTTTGCAATAAGAACTATTATTACTACTTTTACAGCTTTTATTGATCTCTCTCTTATGTTGATAACTAAAATAGTTAACATTAAAACTATAGGAGAACCAATAAATAAAAACTTATCGATGAAATTCTTAGAATTTTCTATTGCTTATCATAACCCACTACATGAGTATCACACGTGCGAACTATCCCGAGTTTGATAAAATTATTTTTACTTAAATTTCATGAAAAATAAGCTACAGCTCGTTAAATTAATACAAAAAATTATATTTTTATTTAAAAACACTATAAAATATTCATTTTTTACTTTTATCGAGTTTTTGTAGCATATTTTAAAACGTCGAACTCACATTAAATAAATTAATCGGCTAAGCTTCAGCACTAAGAAAATGGCTTCGTTAAAGGCAACAAGAAAACCAACCCTAAATTAAATCTAAGTAATAAAATCTTCGCTTGATTATGCTTTTTTAATTTTCGAAGTATTAAATACTGTAGCTTCCTTAGTGCTACCCCCCTCTTGCCATTTCGGGTAGAGAGGATATCAGAAACTAGTTAGCTACCATTCCATAACAGCTTATTTTTAGGAACATGCATTAACATAGCTGTAGTAAAATAGTTAGAATCAAAATCAAGAAACATTCCATCAATGTTATAATTTTTCATTTGTTTTCTATCAAAAAAATAACTCAATTTTATATCTCTAGTAGCACTTAGTGATGATGCAGTTATATTTGTAGTTTGTGTTGTACTTTTCTCTGGATCATACAGCTGTATTTTAAAGTTATTATCTTTTTTAATTATTTTCATTGCCATCATATGGACTCCAGAGTAAAAGATAAAAGACTCAGTTTTTTCAGCCGGGTTTTCTTTGTCAATGTTTGCACATAAACCATAGATTACTTCTGAAAAATTATCAGAGGAAACAGAATATATATAATCATTATTGCTATCTTCAAGTAAATTTCCTTTTAAAGGAAAATGTTGCTGAAATGCTCCCATAATATAGTTTATTGTTATAGAATCAAATGTATACATCAGGAGATCAGCAAGATTAACACTCTTATTAACATGATTGTTTTCTACTTGTATAAATAATTTGTTTAATTTATCTGTAGTTTCTTTAGATATATGTTTTTTAAAGGTTTCTAGTACTTTATCTAAACCATTTTGTTGTTTTTCTAAATTAGACTTAATTGCTAAATCTATTAAAGTGTAATAACTATTCTGAAGCTGTGCATGAAAATGAAAATCTAATGGTGTTCCTGGTAATCTGAATTTAAGTTCTTCTATGCCAGTTATACCTGCTTCACGATTAAATCCATAGTTAGCAGCTATATTTTTTAATGTATTAAAGACATCTTCAGGGCTATCCATCTCGCTAGGCTTAAATACACCTAGTAACCATAATTTAGAAAAATCGATACACGAAAAAAGATTATCAGGAGAAGCTGTTATCTTTTGATGGGAAAAAAAATTCTTAAGAATATTATCTTTTTTAGCTTTAGTAATAAATTTTCCGTGTTTATTGATCATACAATTTAATTGCAGTTGTTTGCCTTTAGATTCATAGCAAAGCAATATATTTCTTTGATCTAAGGGAGTGGCTCCTAGCATATTACATTGAATTATTTCATTGTCTGCAACTATGGCTTTACCTGTAATTATCACAGTGCCTGTAGATGTAGGAGTGCACACAGTAAAAGGTCTATCATTTACTGTTAATTCATGTATTTTATTTACAACAACATTCATAGTAACTTCCTTGTAGATGCCCTCAAGTAGAAGGCCTATTTATATTAGATAAATGCCTATTATATACTTTAATATTAAGAAAGTATATGTTAGAGCCTATGCATTGATAAAATAAAATTTTACATAACTACATTAAAATCAAGGTGTTTGGATAGTTTGGATAGTTTGGATAGTTTGGATAGTTTGGATAGTTTGGATAGTTTGTATTATTGTGTATTATTTTGTAACTAAAAGTAACTGTTTTTATATCATGTATAAACTAAACAAGCCGACAATGTGTATAAATCCTATATGTATTAACGGTTAGGGCTAAACTAAAGAAATAATTTTTTCCACTATTTTAAGGTGATTCTTATGATTAATCAAACTCAGAATGGCAATAATGTTTCGCCAGCTACCGATTCTGTAAAAACACATGAAAATCAAGATCAAAAAAAAACAGCTACAAAAGCAAGTATTGTACCAGAGTCTAAAATATTAGAATCTAATCTAGCTATTGCCAGTACAGACACACCCACTAATGAAAAGCTTAGACCTGACTTGATGCAGCGTACCATAGCTCCAGTGAATACTGATTTAACTGATTTAATCATGAAAAAAGTTGAAGGTGAAATAGCTAATAGCCCAGAATGTACAGTATATTCAATATGGGTTGAGGAGGGTGACAATATACAAGCCCGCTTTTCTAAAGTTGTAAAAGAGGATCTTTATAAAGCGGGATTTTCTGAGGAAGAAGTAAATGATGCGTTCGTGGCTAGTAATGGAATAGAAAACAATATTCCATGTTGTTATGTTAGCAATCCAAAAATAAACCATCATCTAAAAGAATTATCAGACAAACTCAAACTACATCCATCAGATTTATTTGAAATTTTTGATACTAAACTCGAAAGATGGGGAAGCGAATATTGCGCAGGTAGCGACGACTTTATTAAAGAAATAATGTTAAATCCCAGATACATCAACATTACTGATATCTATGATGATAATTATTGCTACATAGCAACTCTAACTACCAATAAAGAAAAATTTATTGCTGACAGGATTGCCCAATATCTTTCCTCAGCTACTAATATTTTTATAAAAGAGCTATATAGCAATAAAAGCCCGGAAGAAAAAATAAAAAACCTACAAGCTATCGTATCTCCAGATTATTTGTTATCAAATGATAATTCACAAGAAGAAGAAATACCTTGTATATCAGCAGAAAGCTTATTAGATCGCCTTGATTTTGCTCCTAATGGTATAAAATATAACCTATTAGTTCAATCTGATCCAAGGTATCGCGAAGATACACTTTAATAAAAACTAGTAATAGTTCAAGTAAGTATCTAACAATATACCCACTAATGCTTTTCTGGGCTTAAGGAAAGCAGTATTTCTAAGAGCCTGCTTGGGATCTTTTATTTCATAAAATGTCTACTAATATCAGCCATCATAAATATAGTATTACTAACTGTAGGTATGGTCAAAATACCAGAAACAATAACAATCAATCCAGAAATATTACGGGTGATTTTAGCACGAAAAATGTTACTCAAATAGCAAGATAGCGTACCAACAGCTAATATTGATGGAATTGTTCCTAACCCAAAGCAAAACATTAATAAGGGTGATATCACGACATCGGCAAAACTTCCAGCCCAAAATAAGGTGCTATAAACTAAACCACAAGGCAACCAACCCCAAATCAAAC
>CAKNAD010000266.1 GCA_929200515.1 Candidatus Gorgonimonas leptogorgiae
CTGAGAAAACAGAGGAAATAAAAAGCTATACAACTTTCAATAAATAATATAATGGCTAAATTAACAATAAAATATCCATAATGTAGAAAACAGAAAGTTGCGAAATATGGCTTTAGCTTTAAAATAAAACTTTGTTTTGTAGAATTTTTATGGAACAATAGGTGATATTTAATTAAATTTTTGAGTTAGTGTTTTTACAAGGATTTTACCAAATGCCACCCATTGATTTTAGCGAAGAATTTGCTGCTAAAATTCCAGCCTTAACTTTATTAGCCAATTTAGGCTATCAGTATCTTACACCACAACAATGTGGCGCAATGCGAACTAGCAATCATAAAGTTATTTTAAATGATATATTAAAACAGTTTTTACAACAACAACAAGTTAGTGCTCGTGGTAAAACTTTCAAACTATCGGCTAATAATATAACTAAAATCATTAATAAATTTAATAACTTTGCTATGGAAGGTGGTTTAATTAGCACTAATAAAAAAATTCATGAAGATTTAGTTTATGGTCATACAGTTTCGCAAACTGTAGATGGCACAAAAGTTGAGGCTACCATAAAACTTATAGATTGGCACGACCCTGCAAATAATTATTATCATGTTACCGAAGAAATCACAGTAACAGCCAATACTGCAACTAGAACTCCCGACATTGTTTGTTTTGTTAATGGTTTACCCTTAGTAGTTATTGAAGCTAAAAGGCCAACAGCAAAAAATATTAAAACCACGAGGATAGATGAATCTATCTCACAACAAATTCGTAACCAAAAACAAGAAGAAATTCCGCAATTATTTATTTTTAGTCAGTTATTATTAGCTATAGATGGCTATAAAGCTAAATATGCAACCTGTGGTACTCCAGAAAAGTTTTGGGCAATATGGCAAGAGCAAAGTATAGCTCTAACTGAACAGCAGCAAATAAAAAATAACAAGGTAAATGATAAGCAACTTGAAAATATTTTTGCTTATAAAGATAGAAAAAAAAAGCATTTAACTAAATACTTAGAGTTAACTAGCAAGCAATTAACAGTTACTGAACAAGATAGCCACTTAATCGCTTTATTAAGCCCCAATAGATTATTAAAACTGTGTAAGTTTTTTACTATTTTTCATCAAGATAAAAAGATAGGCAGAATTATTGCTAGGTATCACCAATTTTTTGGTGTAGAAAAAACTATTGAACGCTTAACTAGTTTTGGCAGTGACCAAACAAGACCAGATGCTCGCAATGGCGGCGTTATTTGGCATACTACTGGTTCGGGTAAATCTTTTACTATGGTGTTTGTTACTCAGGCGTTATTACATATAAAACAGTTAGCTAAATGTAGTATCATAGTAGTTACCGATAGAAAAGACTTAGAACAACAAATATTCACTACCTTTCAACATACTGGTGAATTATCAAGCCGTGATTGCGACCAAGCAAAAGCAACAACTAAAAAAGATTTAATCGCCAAAATTAAAGCTAATCAACCTATTATTTTTTCTATAATTAATAAATTTGCAGAAATAACTCAAGAAGCTAAATGCCTTAACCCGAGTAAAGATATTATAGTATTAGTTGATGAAGCCCATCGCTCGCATCAGGGTGAAACTAATACGCAAATGCAAAATGCACTACCAAAGGCAGCTTTTATTGGTTTTACTGGTACACCATTATTAAAAAATGATGCTACGGTAAGAAAATTTGGCGATATGATTCATTCATATACTATGGAGCAAGCAGTAGCAGATAAAATAGTAGCACCGCTAATTTACGAACAGCGGATGTCTAAGTTAGAAATTAATTCCACTGAAATCGATAACTTTTTTAATAGATTTACCAAAGAATTTACTGAAGAAAGACGTCAAAATTTAAAACAGAAACTTGCTAATAAAAATAATATTTATCAGGCCGATGCTCGCTTAGAATTAATCGCTTATGATATTTGCGATCACTTTATTAGCTTTAAAGATAAAGGTATGCGTGCACAACTTGCTTGTGATTCTAAAAAAATGGCAATTCGTTATCAACAATTATTTGAAAGCATAGGTGAAATAAATACCAAGGTGGTAATATCCGCTCCAGACACTCGTGAAGGTCATGATGATGTAAATACTGAAACTAAAGATATAGTACAAAAATGGTGGCAACAGAATGTCGGCAAGCAACAAGAAGAAATCTATACCAAACAAATAATTAAAGAGTTCAAAGATGAAGATGGCAATATAGATTTATTAATTGTAGTAGATAAACTACTAACTGGTTTTGATGAGCCGAAAAATGCAGTACTTTACATAGATAAACAATTAACAAATCATAATATTATTCAGGCAGTAGCTAGGGTTAATCGTATTCACCCTAAAAAAGAACATGGTTTTTTAATAGATTATCGTGGCGTACTTAAAGATTTAGATATGGCAATAGCTGAATATAGACAGAAAGCCGAAGAAACTGCTGATGGTTTTAATCCTGAAGATTTAACTGGTTTGTATAATGCTATGGCAACTGAATATAAAAAATTACCACAGCTACATACTAAACTATGGGATATTTTTAAAGCTGTTAACAATAAACAAGATGGTCCTGCCCTAAGACAATTTTTAGCACCGAAGCTTGACCCTGTAACTCGAATAGATAGTAAGCTAAAATTGCGCAATGACTTTTATACTGCACTACGAAATTTTGCTCAATGTTTATCTATTGCCGTGCAATCGCAAGATTATTTTCAAGATACCTTCTTCGACGATAAACGTCATACCTATAAAAACACGCTCGCGACTATGAATGAGCTAAGGAAACAAGTTATCGCCGATAGCAGTGAAGATGAAGATGATCGCAACTATGAAGATGCTATTAAAGTATTTATTAATAAAAATATAAGTGGTATTAGCGTAGAAAAACAACAACAAATACCTTTACATAAACTAAATAAAGATATTGATATTAACACAATTAGCGAAACTGAAGCTAAAACCTTAACTGCTCAAATAGAATCGCAATTAGCTAAACGTCTTGACAAGTTAAAAAACAAAGATAGTTATGCAGCTGAAAAATTATCGGAATTATTAACAAAAGCACTACAAGCAATAGAAAGCAAAAAAAGTGCTATTGATCAACTAGTGTTTATGCAAGATGTAGCCACTCAAATTATTGAGCCTAAAATTGAGGGTATTCCTTATGATTTATTAAATAAGTTAACAAATAAGCAACAACAAGACAGAGTTCATGCTTATTATGGTTTGTTTTTAAAACATTTAGGAGAAAAGCTAATTATAGCTAACAATAAGCAATTAACAGCAAAACAATGCTTTGATTATGTGCTTAATATTGATACTATAATAGAACAGGCTATTGCTGAAAACTCGTTAAATCAACTAGAAGCCGAAAGACAGATTGACCATGATATTTTCATGGCTTTACACGAAAATTTAGCAATTGATACAATTAACACAATAATAGCTGATATAATAAAAAATATACGCTTGCGATTAGATAAATAAACTTAATTGTATTGTCTAACTAATCAACCTAAGCTCAACGCTTTATAATTTATCAATATAGAGTGCGCTCCAAATTCCGTGTCATACGTAAGTTTAGATATTTATACACGTGGCAGATGAAAAGCTGGTTTTCAACAAGTGATTATATATTACAAATAAAGTTTTGATATATGTCAAAAGCATGATATTGTTTCTATCATATTTTAGTTTTTATTAAAAAAACAGGATTTTTTTTAAGTGTTTTTTGTTAAAAAATATCCTTGTTGAATAGGAATTAGTTTTAAGTAGTTAAGCCTCGTATTTTTTGTGTTAAAACTTAAATTAAACTCAAGACATAGTAACATATTTACCAATTCACAAAAAATCTTTTTCTTATTTAACAAAGCCACACAAAGCAGTTGGAAATGCGGGTTTTCAGCAAGTGATTATAAGTTTTTAGTCAAGGCAGTGTTTCGCAGGTTTAGTGTCGACTAAATCAAGAAATACTAACGCAGG
>CAKNAD010000267.1 GCA_929200515.1 Candidatus Gorgonimonas leptogorgiae
TAGATCTTTTTCTTTAGCCCTGAAACCTAGCATTTCCATCTGCCACGTGTATATATCACATTCCCCTAGCATCTGTATCTATTGTAACAATAGTAACCTCCTTTAAATAATAACAAACTATTTTCTTATTATATTAATTTATCTACTGCTATATTTAACAATGGCTAAATAATATTAATGCAAACAAATACATCCGGTAAGTAGCTTTACCGGATATAATGTTACTATTGACAATACTTTTAATACTGGTATTGTAATACTAGTATTGTAGGTATTAACAAAAGGGTATACCAAGCATGAAACCAAAAGAGCAACAAAAAAAAGATGTTATTTTTGCAGTAATAACCGAGCTAGAATCTCAGGGGTTACGTATAAATGCTGATTTAGTAGCTAAAAAGGCTAATATGGGCAAGCAAACAATTTTACCTTACTATAATGAATGGCGTTTTTTGCAAAAAATGGGGCAATATCAACAAGAAGATTTACCTGAAGAATTAGTAAATGCAATTAAACAACAGATGGGAAAATGGAAGTATCAATATGAATCAAAACATTTAGATTATGAAGACAGCCTAAAACAAGACATTAATCATATAGAAGAAAAATTTCAGCATGCCTGTGTTGATGTTAACAAACTACAGCATAAGGTAGAGCAACAAAATTTAACTATAGATCAATACCAACAGCAGATAAACCAATTAAACAACAAAGCACAAAATTTAGAAAAGCTAGTCTTTGAATTGCAAACTAAGCTAGCCACTGAAAAAAAACAAATTGGCAAATTAGAGGAGCAATCAATCAAGCAACAACAACAACATCAAGCACAAATTGGTCAATTAGAAGCTAAATTAGAAACTCAGCATCAAAGCCAAATAGACCATTGGATTAAAATTACAGACCATGAAAAAAACGAACGCAACAAGCTAGAAAAAAAACTTACAAACAAGCAAGATGAAGTAGAACAATTACGTAATAAAAATTTACAACTGACTAATAAAGAAAATAGACTTAAGTCGCTTATAGATGACGGCGATGCTCTAATATCTGCAAATCAGCAAACAATACAAGAATTAACAAATAAGCTACTAGTTTTAGAGAAAGTTTCTATTTTATTAGACTGCTCTATAGAAGAATTACCTAACAAGGTAAGACAATTTATTAAATATGAAACTGAAGTTAATCACTATAAAGATTATAATAAAAACTTGTTACAACAAGTTGATAAACTGCATAATCAAAAACAGCATAAAAATGAGAAGTATAAACTAAAAAAAGCAGAAACTACTAGTAAAGATTAGAAATACTATTTATAAATATCATACACATTAAAAGGAATATTAATGCCTTTAACTATACAAAACCTATTATCAGGCACAAGTATTACCCTGAAAAAGATACCGATAGCGCTTCTAAATCTCAGGGGCAAGTTGGCACAAGGACGGCATTTGCTGTATCAGCTAAAAGACAAACTTCTATAGATCCCGTGAGGACAACTAAGCAAGATCCTCCACCTACTGAACACTCTGAGGGGTTTAAAACAATGGGCAATATAACTGTAAATAAAGATACGCAAGCACAAACAAATTCGCGTACAGTTGAAAAAAAAGATACAAGTAGTGATAAATTGATTGAAATGCAAATTCTTAATTCAAGCACTTTAATTAAGTAGCATAATAAATTAATATCTATACACGTGGCAGATGAAAATGCTAGGTTTCAGGGCTAAGTAAAATGGTTTAATTCAAGGCAAAATACTGCCCGAATGCAAGTGCATTTCAAAGTGTTTTAACGATAAAGTAGACATTTTTAATAGTTCCTAAAGGGCAAGGCTTCGAAGATTTTATCCTGCATTAGTAGTTTTGATTTAGTCGACACTAAACCCGCTTTTCTAAATACCACGTGTATAATCAATCTATACTGTTGCTATCATATAACTTATTTGGTAACAGTATTGTAATCCTGTAGCTAGAGGTAGCATTTTTTAATAGAAGTTTTTAAGGTTTTAAATTCAGTTATTATTTTTTCTTTAGCAGAATCAAAGCTATAAAGACAATTAAATTTTAATTATTTGACAATAAAATTATATTTTTGTAAATAAATATTTGATTATTAGTTATTTGTATAATAGTATACCGAATATGTTTATTCTAATAAACAGATAGAATATAATTTATTTTCTATTTTATCAAAAGTGCATACTTGTAAAAGTTGCAGCTTGCATAGTAGTTTATCTAAATTTGCGACAAGTACAAACAACAAGTATTAAACTATAGCAATACTTGCTTAGATTAGAAATAACTTTACTTTTAATAAAATTATAGTTAATATATTTATATATGGTACGTCGTTTGTTTATACACTTTCAACTTGCATATTTATCTTTTCATGGCTAATCAACAAGCTTAAATCTACAATAAGTTGTTGCTAGCATGCTTAGTTAAATTTCAAGATGATACAAACAGCAAAGTAAAGTTTTTATAGTTATTGCGTAGTAATATTTTATATACTACTGTTTTTACATTTATAGGTTAAATCATTTACTAAAAAGCTATATTTGTAACTAGAAAGTGTATATATAAATTAAATTTATAATAATATTAACATTAAACCAAGATATAAAATTTTCATGGAGGAAATTTAATTATGAATATGTTCGATGAGATTTACAGCCGATTAAGTAGCAAAGCGAGAATAAGATCTCTATTTAAAGATATACATATTGAAGACTTAGAAAAATTAATCAAAAGATTAACAGATGTTGCTAATGAAAAAAAAGAGAGCAAAAAAAAATTTGAAGAGCAAAAACTCTTAAAGCAAAACAGCATTGAAGCTGTAAAAAAAATTATGGAAGAAAAAGGAGTATCTATCAATGATTTAGGATCATTAGATTTTAAAGATTCACCTAAAAAAAGAAAAAAATTGCAAAAGTATACTTTTGAGTATGAAACTTTTACTGGTGGTAAAACCAAATGGACTGGAGCAACCACAGGAAGACTACCTAAAGATTTCCAAGATTACTTAAATCGTACTGGAAAAAAAAGACTAGACTGTGTAAAAGATGACATTTAATAAGTAATAAATTACAACTAAAAATATAATATCATATACATCAGTAGTCAACGGTTAATATTGTAATCTATAAAAAAACTTTTTATAAATATACTAAAATACAGTCTAAAATTCTGTTTAAAAATCATAAAAGAGTTTTCTACTGATGTATACCTTTTATAGATTATCATGGTTATATAATTTAGAGATACCTGTAACTGTTGTTTTTCTAAAACAGGATGCTTGGTCTTCTAACTTAGCTTTACTACCAGTTATTTAACTGTAGCTTGTTGTTTTTTAAATTTCTCACATGCTATTTCACACCGTTCTCTTTCAGATAATGAAACATCTGTTTGCAAAAAACAAATAACCCACTTCGCCTCTTTCTCATATTGACCAATATTAACAGATATTAATAAGTCTTCATTTAAAGTTTGTGAGTTATCGGTATTTATTTCTGGCGTAGAAAAGCCATTAGTGGGATCAACTTGAACAGATCTTTTATAAAAACGCATAGCCACTACTAAACAACTAGCAATAAGATTATTTCTAGCTAAATATTCTCAATTGTTTTTTATATCTTCTATTGTTTTATCTATAATTATAGGCTTTGTATGGTATCTTCAAGAGAATACATTGTATCTTTAAATGTAACAATATCTTTCATCTTATTAGCTTTAAATATAGCATCTGTAATCTCCATGTTTATATATTCTTCACTCAGCATTAAAGTTAGCCATTTTGTTGCTATTCTTACATCTAAGCTAGTTATGTCTTTATATTCTACTAGAATATCTTCAAAAAATGTACAATCACTAATTTCATAGAGTCTTTTTAGAGCCATGTCAATTTCTAAGAAATAAGCATTGATAGATAATAGACCAGTTTGATGAAAAATAAAAAACATAGCTAGCTCTAT
>CAKNAD010000268.1 GCA_929200515.1 Candidatus Gorgonimonas leptogorgiae
TTTAGTCGACACTAAACCTGCGAAAAACTGCCTTGGCTAAAAACTTATAATCACTTGCTGAAAACCCGAATTTTTAACTGCCACCTGTATATTGTTAAAGAGTATGGTAAAAACGTACAAAAATACTTAATTAATGCGGTAGATTATTGCATATCTATCATTTTTTTGCAATATTTACTTGTTTTGTGCTAAGTTACCACAGCATTGAAAAATTGTATTAAACTATTTGACGATACGTAGCTCTAATTAGTTCCTAGTCTTTAACTTCATCATAAGCGAGGTTTTTAATGTGTGGAATAGCTGGAATAATCGCACACCACCATGTACATCAAAAAATTTTTGATGCTTTGACTATGCTACAGCATCGTGGTCAAGATGCATCTGGAATGGCTACTCTAGATAACAATAGATTTTTTTTACGAAAAGATATGGGTTTAGTAAAAGATGTATTTCGTACTAGGCACATGAAAAACTTGCTAGGTAATCTTGGAATTGGTCATGTTCGTTATCCGACGTCTGGATCGTTTCAAATATCAGAATCACAACCGTTTTATGTAAACTCTCCTTATGGTATTATGATGGTTCATAATGGTAATTTGACTAATACACAAGAATTAAAAAAAATTCTCTTTGAAAGTGATTTAAGACACATCAATACATCTTCCGATTCAGAAATACTATTAAATATCTTCGCGCATGAGTTAGCAAAACAAACAAAGCAAAATAACAGCACCGCCGAAAAAATTTTTTCAGCAGTTAGTGCTGTTTATCAAAGATGCCAAGGTAGTTTTGCTGTAATCGCTATAATCAATGGCTGTGGTATGCTAGCTTTTCGTGATCCAAACGGTATAAGACCTCTAGCGATGGGAAAACGCAAGTCAAATGATGTCAATGAATACATGTTTGCTTCTGAGTCTATAGCGCTTAATGCTGTTGATTTTAATTTAATAGGTGATGTAAAGCCAGGCGAAGCGGTTTTTATAGATACTAACCATAATGTTCATAAACGGCAAATTGTTAGAGCTAAGCATACTCCTTGTTTGTTTGAATATGTTTATTTATCTCGTCCCGATTCTATAATAGATGGTATCTTAGTGTACCAGGCAAGGTTAGAAATGGGCAGGGTTTTAGCTGAGAAAATTAAAAAAACATGGAAGGTTAACGATATCGATGTAGTCATACCAATACCAGACACCAGTCGTTATGCTGCAATGGAAATATCAAAAATACTTAATATATCTTACAGAGAAGGTTTTGTAAAAAATAGATACATAGGACGTACTTTTATTATGCCAGGGCAAGAGACTAGAAAAAAATCAGTAAAACAAAAACTAAATGCAATAACGCAAGAGTTTGCAGGTAAAAATATTCTGTTAGTAGATGACTCGATTGTAAGAGGTACAACTTGCAAACAAATTATTCAAATGGCAAGGCAGGCGCAAGCAAAAAAAGTTTACTTTTGTTCAGTTTCGCCTGCAATTCGTCATCCTAATGTATATGGTATTGATATGCCTACATATAAGGAATTAATAGCGCATAATCGTACTGAGCAACAAATAGCCGAATTAATAGCTGCAGATTATCTGTTATTTCAAGATTTAGAAGATTTAAAAAATTGCGTGGGTGCTATTAATCCACAACTAGATGGTTTTGAATGCTCTGTTTTCGATGGTGATTATACGGTAGGTAATATTACTAGTGAATATCTAAATAAACTAGCAACGGCTAGAGACAACAATCAGGAGCAAGGCATTAATAACGCATGTATTTTTTAAGAAAAAGTTACAGGTAAATTAAAGTAACGATATTGTTTTTAATAATTATAAGTATTTAGAGTTTGTTGAGTATAAGTTATTTGTAAATTATTTTTTCTAATAATTAGCTTGACTTGAATTAATATTAATATTAATTTAGTATTAGATTAAATAATTACAAACTAACATAATTACTTAATATAAGAAATAAAAATAAAAATGACAAATATACGATTAAAGCTATTTGCATATACAGTTGTTACTTTACTATATACTATACCTGTAGTATATAAATCCTCTGCTAATACAGCACTTCCAGCTAAAAACATACCAAAAAAAATAGATAAAGCCCTTGAATGCAATCAATGCTGTAGCTACGGCAGTTATATAAAAGCTTGTGATATTTTTTATAATCTTTGCAAGACCAATACATTTCATGATACTACATTTATGTTTAGTAAAAAAAAATTTAGATACCAAGAGGCTTATGATAAGGGCTTAGAATATGTTCTGAATAATAAAGGAAAAATAAAAATTATATTAATTCTTGTTGATAACAATGTATATTTTAGCAAACAAAGTTATGAAAATTTTAAAAAAGAAGTTGAATCTAATATAAAAAAAACAATATTAGAAGATGCAAAGGAATTACAATCAAAACTTAATTACACGGATGAAGCCCAACCTAATTCAGGAATATCAAAGTTTATATATAGAAATAAGTACGATAATATATATAATATATCTCGTATGTATATTAAAATAACACAATGGTATAATGACGATCTTGAAGGAAAGAATCTAAAACCTATTAAAATTTATAATGCTGGTCATAAAGAAGAATGCATAAGAAAATTAAATTCAACAACTACTGCAACATTAAAAACTATACTGCTAAAAAATAGTAGTTTTGTAACTAGTTATAATAAAAATCCTATCACAACACTGAAGCCAAATATAGTAACTACGGTATCAAAAAATAGCATTGCTATAACTAACAATCATTTGTTTGCTGACATTTTTCGAAAACCTACTTCGTATAAAAATTTAGAAGTAGGGAGAGAAGTATCGGGGGAGCCAAGTAATTCAACTTTAATTGGTGTTACTGTTGCTACTGCAGTTGTTATTGTTGGTGCTGTATTTTTAACATCTATTTATATATATAAAACATGTAATCGCGATAACCCCGAGGCAAGTGATGAATTAGAAAGTGATAATAAAAATACCAACGCAGAAAGTGATAATAAAAATATCAAAACAGAAAGCGATAATAAAAATACCAACGTAGAAAGTATAGAACATATATATGAAGATCCTTATGTTCTTCCTTATAACTCTGTACAGTTAGTTATAGATGATAACAGCAACTATACAGAGCTATCACAACAAAGCGAAGAGCATATTTATACACCTTATATAACTGATCCTAGCGTTGAATCTAGTAAAAATACTTTAACCGATACCAACAACTTTAATAGTAATAGCAGTTTACATGAACAACAAGATACAACAATAGAAATAGAAAACAACGGGGAAACTACCCCAATTTATTATACCTTAGAAGATAACAAAATTGCTGAATAAAAAAATTAGTTTTAGGTTAAAAAATGACAAGTATTTTATTAAAATTATTTGCATATATATATTTTATGTTGTTAACCTGTTATACTACAGCTGTCTTTTCTAAAGAGTTTGTTAATATAACATCACCTGTTAAAACGAAAGATCCACTTAAAAACATTGATGAAATTCTTAAATGTAACGACTGTTGTTCAGGATATAAAAATACAACAACTTGCGATATTTTTTATAATCTTTGTATGACTGAGGTCTTTAATAAAGATGGAGTATTTATGTTAGCTGAAGATAATCGTTTCAACGAAGAATCTAAGGTTGTTCATAGAATGAAAACAGTAGCTAAAACTAAAGAAAGAAATATTATATTTATTTTTATAAACCAAAAAATAGTTTTTTTTCAAGATAAACAAGGTTTTTTTTCTGATGAAATTAAGCATAATATAAAAAAAATAGAAGATAAATATAATAAGAAACATAGCCCTGCTTTTAACGCAACTAAAAAGGATATAGCTGAGAGGCTAGGGGTTTTCGACAAAATAACCCGCCCAGAGCTTAAACTTTATTTTCGAGCCATGAATTACAATAATATAGAGTTTATTATTAATAACTATACTTCTATTTTAGAGATAG
>CAKNAD010000269.1 GCA_929200515.1 Candidatus Gorgonimonas leptogorgiae
CGTCATTCTATAATTTGGAATTAAAATTAAATCTTTTTTTATCTTATAATCCTTTAAAAATAGCAGCTTATTTAATGGACATTCTAAAAAATAAAAGTGCAACTAATCGTTTATGTGAAATGAATACTCTTTTCAATAGGCTCTATAATAAATATTATGTACCACAGCCTCCCCAGTTATATCAAGCACACCAATGTCTTAAAATCGTTCGTGACTGGTTGATGTATACTATTTAATAATTATAGCATTTTAATTTGAGGATATGTCACGTGTATATTAAAAGGCTACTTTTGTGGCTTCTTAGATAAAGACTCAGCTTGGCGATAATCTGCGATGTCGTAACCCTCATTGGCAAGTTTTTTTATTTTTGGTTGAAACTCTTCATCTTTTAATTTGGCATTGGTAACAACTTTTTTTAATTCCAGTGTTGTTATATTGCCTAAGATATCTTGGTATCTGATTTCATATAGTTTACTAGCAGTAAATATTAGAGTTAGGTTTTCAAATAAATCATTAGTTGCTTTTGGTTTAAGATGAAAAATAGTTTGCTTGTCATTATTATTAACAGTAACCAGATACTCTTTTTCAATTTGTTTACTACTACTGCTAAATAAATTAAAGCCCAATGTTTGCTCGCTAGTATTATTGATAACGACTTGTTTAAAATCGGGATCAATAGTTACAGTCTGTTGGTCATTCACAAATATTTCTTGCAAATAAGGACTTTCTATTTTCCATTTAAAGCTATTAGGTCGTTTAAAAATAAAGTAGCCAGTTTCAGTTTTGTTTTTTTTAGATGCATTGGAAGTTTTTTGTATGATATTTGCTCTTATGTTATTTATTCCCGAAAATAAGGAGCATAATTGTTGTGCTGCTTGCTGATGTTTTGTTGTATCATTTTGTTTGCTAATATTTGTGCTAGCATCTTGTTGCTTGGTTGACGCTAGAGAAGCTTTATTGTCTACTGGCTGGCAATAAGCCATAGATATACTCAGGCAGAAAAAAAAAATAACTTTTACTATCGTTTGCATAACTATTGCTTTCCTTAGTGGCATAAAAAACTTCAAGATAAATTTTATCAATTAAAGATGTACATTTTAACAGGGTATCTTTAAAAAGCGAAATAGTATCTTGAAGTGTAGTTTGTCTAACAAACTATTAACTATGTTTTCCTAAATAAAATCTTAATATTTTATTTTTTTATGGCTACCTATATATTTTTTAGTTAATGCTAAAGTATGTAATTTAAGTTAATAACAGAAAATAAACTTTTTTAATTATAGCTTGTCTAATTGCAACAACTAAAAAATTATAATAGGATAAATTATGAATGTAGCTATTACTGAGTCTAATGTAAGCAGTTTATATGAACTTGCAGCCTATAAATTTGTAGCTAGTTTAAAGCTAGTTAATCTTGATATTAAAACTTTAGATCAATTACAAATTAATAAAAAAAGTTTAGTATATAGAAAAATTTCTAAAATAATAAATGAAGAGCCTCTATTTAGAGATATACAGTCTAGAGTTATTACAATAAAACAATTTAAGGATTATGATGCAAGACAGGAAGCAATAAAGGAGCAAGCTTTTAAACCAGGCCCTGCTGCTTTTATTCGAGATAGCCCCAGTTCTTATCAAGAAGATGATCTTAGTGATATAGATACAATTGAACAATATTTTTATAACTTTGTTATTTCGCCAAGCTTTGTGCATAAAAATAAATATTATTCTCGATATATATCTAGAAAAATAATTGAATTACATAAAAGTAAGATAGATTCCTACCTTATAATCTCTATATTACTTATGATAGACACCATAGAAATACTAGAAATACATAAGAATAATGAATTAGATACAATGAAAAATATTGTTGAGATAATTAAGCTAGTTGAAGCTAAAAAAATTACAGACTCTTTTATGATTTCTTGTTTTTCTGATGAAATATACAATTTAGCTAATAGTGCAGATGGAGAATTAGTGTATACAAGCTTTTTAACAGTATATAAGAAATATTTTCAACTTGGTTTAGAAAATCAACAATGGAAAACTTTTAGTCTTCCACGTCGTCATCAAGAAGCATCTGTAAATCCGCTTCTTGATTAATAAAAAGAAACTTTTTTAGAACTACTTTGTGGTGATGTAGTAGAATTTTTAGTATAGTTTTAAAAGCAAGCATAGCTTAAGCGATTATTTGTTGGAGAATAACTCGCCAACTGTAGCTGGTCTGTCAGCTTTTAGATGGTGTTTACCGAGTTTGATATCAAAATAGTTTTTTCTAAATGGTGTTTTAAAGTCTTTTACTTTATCATATATTTCTTTTGATGATTCAATGATTGCTGTTTCAACGAAGCGTAAAGCATCTTTAACTTTCTCGATTGCCCTGCTAGCAAGACGTTTAACAGCTTTAAAAAAATCTTTAATTTTATTTTTAATATTAACAAAACAAGATGTTTCTGCTTTACTGGCTGTTCGTCCTTGATAATAACCTTTTGCTTTTGCAACCTTTGTAGTATCTGCTCGTCTCAAATGTGTGCCTATAGTTGTACCTCTGGTATCTATGCTGGGCGTAGTCATAATTTAATCTCCTTATTGTTTATAGCAAAATGTGTTTATTGTTATAACATATAATAAAACATTTATTTTTGTTTTATATTAAATTAGACGGTTAAATTATTAATTAGTTCATTTATTAAAAAAATTAATAGTAAAAAAGTTATATACAGGTGGCAGATGAAAATGCTAGGTTTCAGGGCTAAGTAAAAGATGAATATAAATTTATTATGTTATTTTTCTAAGGTTATGATAGTATTCAAGTAATTCTTTAAAATGCATTTGAGTTTATGTTAGGAATGATATAATGATTTTGATAATTAACTGCGGTAGCTCTTCTATTAAATTTGATGTGTTTCATCAAGATTTATCAGCTAAAATTTTATTTGGAAGTATAGATGAAATTAACGGTAAAAGTTCTACGTGCAAATACAGTTATAATAATGTAGTTCATAAAGAAATAATAAAAAATTGTAATTATCCTGTTGCTTTAGATACTATTAGCAATCTCATAGAAAATAAAAATATTTATCAAAAAATTGTGGCTGTTGGTCATAGAGTAGTTCATGGTGGCGAAAAGTTTAAGAAATCATGTGCTATTAATGACAAAGTTATAAGTACTATTAAAAAGTTAAGCTCACTCGCCCCTTTACATAATCCTGTAAATTTAGCAGGCATTATGTATTTTAAATCGCATTTTCCACAGGCTATGCAAGTAGCAACATTTGATACTGCATTTCATCAAACCTTAAAAAAAGCACAATACTTATATGCTTTGCCATATAAAATGTATACAAAGTTTATGATACGCAAGTATGGAATGCATGGTATTAGTTATAATTATGTTAGCCAGCAAGCAGCTAGTATTCTCAATATAGATAAATCTAAAGCCTCATTTTTAGTAGCTCATTTAGGAAATGGGGCTAGTGCTTGTGTTATAAAAAACGGTGTTTCTGTAGATACAACTATGGGTATGACTCCATTAGCAGGGCTGATGATGGGTACGCGCTGTGGTGATATAGACCCTGGATTGTTCCAATTTTTAGCTAGTCAAAATAAGATGTCAATTGCAGAAATAACTAACATGCTTAATAGCGAATCGGGATTACTAGGTATTTCCCAGTTAAGTAGCGATTGTCGAACCTTAGAAGACATACAAGAAGAAAACAGCATGGCAGATTTAGCCTTAAATATGTTTGCTTATATTGCAGCTAAAAATATCGCTGCTTTGGCTGTTAATCTTGATAACATAGATGCTTTAATTTTTTGTGGCGGTATTGGTGAAAATTCATCTTATTTAAGAAAAAAAATTATACAGCAATTAAAAATTTTAAATTTTCACATAAATGATGAAGCCAACAATGTAACAATTAAAGGTAAGCAAGGTGTTATATCTGCTAA
>CAKNAD010000270.1 GCA_929200515.1 Candidatus Gorgonimonas leptogorgiae
TTGCCTCGAATTAAACCATTTTACTTAGCCCTGAAACCTAGCATTTCCATCTGCCTCGTGTATATACACCTTCAAATAAAAGGTGTATAGTTAAAAGGATTGTTTTCAGTAAGTATTTCTAAGTATTGTAATAAAAAAATTTTATTTTAAGCAAATTTCCTTACTTCATCGTTACCAGTAATATTACCAACGCATCTTGCACAAATGTTTGGATGATCTTCATTACTATTTATATCTTCTGTTCTATGCCAGCATCTTTCGCACTTGAAATGAGAGGACTTATTAATTACAATTTTAAGCAAGTCATCATCAGTAGTTATTGCATCATCTTGTGCATCATCTAAATAATTCAATGTAGCTTTAGAGGTTATCAGTATAAATTGAAGTTCATCAGCTAAAGTATTTAGTGTCGAATAAATACTAGGATCAGCATAAAGCTCAATTTCGGCCTCAAGAGAACTACCTATGGTTCCATTTGCTCGGCTAGCCTCAATAGCTTTATTAACCTTAGTTTTTATATCTATTACTTGTTCCCAAAAGTTATCTTGCGATAAACTAGATTTAACCGTCGGCAACTTATACCAAGTTTCAAAAAATACACTATGGCCTCTATTTCCTGGAATCGCTTGCCAGATTTCTTCGGCAGTAAAACTTATAATAGGAGCTAACCAACGTGTTAACGCCTCTAACACGTGATACATAGCTGTTTGACAACTACGCCTCGCTAATGAATTTTGAGAAGTGGTGTACTGTCTATCTTTGATGATATCTAAATAAAAGCTACCTAAATATATAGAGCAAAATTCATGTATTTTTTTGAATACATAAGGAAAATTATAGCTATCGTATAGTTCAATTAATTCTTCTTGCAATAAGGCAGCTCTATTAATAATCCATTGATCAATAGCTAACAAGTTTTTAGTAGCAATTATATGTTCTTCAGGCTCAAATCCATCAATATTTGCTAATAAAAATCTAGATGTATTGCGAATTCTGCGATATATATCAGAAGTCTTGACAAAGGAATCATTAGATACAGCTATTTCTTTAGTGTAATCCACAGATGAAACCCATAAGCGCAAAATGTCAGCTCCGAAAGTATCTACAACTTTTTGTGGATCTATTACATTGCCTAAAGATTTAGACATTTTTCTACCGTTGCCATCAACTACAAAACCATGAGTTAAAATAGATTTATACGGTGCTACTTTATTCATTGCTATAGATGTTTTAAGTGATGACTGAAACCAACCTCTATGTTGATCTGAACCCTCAAGGTATAAATCTGCTGGAAACTGCAAATTTTTATTTTTAGCTACAACAGTGCTATGGGTAACCCCAGAGTCAAACCAGACATCTAAAGTATCTGTTACTTTAGTATAATTTTCTATATCTTCTTCAGGTAAAACTGCGGTTATATTTAAATTATCCCAAGCATCAATACCATCAATTTCAACTAATTCAGCAACTTTTTCGATTATTTCTGCAGTATTAGGATGTAGTTTTTCTGTATTCTTATTAATAAATAACGGAATAGGCACACCCCAAACTCTTTGTCTAGATATACACCAATCAGGACTTTGTGATAATGTAGCGGATAATCTATTCTTGCCCCAAGGTGGAGTAAATTCTACTTTATCTATAGCACTTAGTGAGTTTTCTAACAGTTTTTCTTGTGACATGCTAATAAACCATTGAGGTGTTGCTCGATAAATAAGCGGTGCTTTAGTACGCCAACAATGTGGATAGCTATGAGTAAAAAAGCTAGTAGCAAGTAATCTATTTGATTCTTGTAGTTTATCAATAATTTTACTTTCTACTTTGTAAATATGCTCGCCAGCAAAAAATTTGACATCATCTTTATAAACCCCGTTGTCTTTAATTACATTCATGGGGCTTATATTATATTTTTTAGCTATATTAAAATCATCTACACCATGTGCCGGTGCTGTATGTACGCTCCCAGTTCCTGACTCAGAAGTAACATGCTCACCTAAAAATATGGGCAGTTTTTTGTTATATAAAGGATGGATAACTTCTAAGTCTTCTAGGTCGCTACCTTTAAAATAAGTTACAACACTGTAGTCGTTAATATTGTAACGCTTCAATGAAGACTCTACTAAGTCTTTAGCAATAATTAAATTTTTTGTAGCGTCGTTGACATGACATTGCACTATTGCATACTCTAATTCTGGATGCACAGAAACAGCTTGAGACGCTGGAAGTGTCCAAGGTGTGGTTGTCCATATTACTATTGAAATAGAGTTAATATTTTGCTGATCATACTTTATTTTTTTAAGTAGCATCTCTGGGTTGGCCAAAGGATACTGTACATCTATTTGACAAGATTTTTTATCTTTATATTCAACCTCAGCTTCAGATAAAGCAGATTCTCCCACCACATTCCAATAAACAGGCTTGTATCCACGCGCTAAATGACCGTTACTAATTATTTTATTTAAACTTCTTATAATATCTGCTTCTACTTTCGAATCAGAAGTTAAATAAGGATTATCCCAATCAGCAAAAATTCCTAAACGGATAAATCCTTGTTTTTGTATATCTACTTGTTTAAGTGCATATAACCGGCACTCTTCTTTAAATTTTTTTTTGTTTGATTTTTTAAATTCTTTGCCTACTAATTCTTCTACTTTATGCTCAATAGGTAATCCATGGCAATCCCATCCAGGAATTAACGGCGCATCAAACCCTGAAAGTGTTTTTGCTTTAACTATAAAATCTTTAAGAATTATATTAACAGCATGTCCGATATGGATATTACCATTTGCATAAGGTGGGCCATCATGCAAGATAAACTTAGGCCTATCTTTGCATTGTTGCCTGATCACTTGATATATATCTTTTTTATGCCAATCATCAATTCTTTGAGGTTCTTGATGAGTTAATTTAGCTTTCATTGAGAAAGCAGTTTTTGGCAAGTTTAAAGTATCTTTATAATTTGGCATATTTTTTTACTATTTTGTCTGATTATAAGCTATAAAAATATAGTATCTTCTTTTTAAAAAATAGAACTAGTAAGTCCTTAATAACTATATACAGCTTCTACTTAAAGATACATTCTTAGCAAGTAATTTTTGGATTGTTAAATGAGATACAGGCTTCACCTAAAGTTAGCAGGTTAAGTAAAAGCAAGCTAGTGAAAAGGAGAATATACACCTTTAAGCAAAAAGGCGCATATCATAAACTATGGTATAAAAGAATTACCATTAAGAGCTGTTATAAATTAAGCGCTTAGCTGCTTAATTTTAGCGTTAAGATTACTCTTATGACGAGCAGCTTTATTCTTATGAATAATTCCCTTTGAAGCCATTCTATCAATTAAAGGTACTGACTCTGTATAAGCTTTTTTAGCTGTTTCTACATCTTTTAGTTCGATAGCACGAAGAACTTTTTTGATGGATGTACGTACCATTGATCTAAAGCTTGCATTATGGCAACGTCTGTTTTCTGCTTGACGAGCTCTTTTTTTGGCTGAAGATGGTTTTTGCATAAATACTCCTTTAAAGTTTACAAGTTAGTAAAAGGGTTGAAAATACTGTAAAAGCAAAGGTTTTTAATTGTTACATTGTTGTTAGTAACATGAAAAAACCATTTGCTAGGTAAATAGTAATAAATTCTCTAATTAATATAGGTATTTGTCAATAACTAATTATTCTCTATTCTACTACTTAGTAGCAAATAACACAACTAAAATATATAAAAAGGTATTATTGTTATGAACTGTTTACTTGTATTAGATAATACCCTATATTCGTAAACAGCTGGTAGCTAAAAATAGTCGCTAGTTAACAAATATATAATTACAATAAAAAAGTTATCAATACCTATTGTTTTTGGAGTTGATTATATGCAAAGCTGTTATTTTAAATCTAGCAATATAATATATTTATTATCACTATACTTGTTAATTAGTAGTTGTGCTACTATT
>CAKNAD010000271.1 GCA_929200515.1 Candidatus Gorgonimonas leptogorgiae
TGTAGCGTTTTGCCTCGAATTAGATCTTTTTCTTTAGCCCTGAAACCTAGCATTTCCATCTGCCACGTGTATATACACCTTTTACTTGAAGATGCGGGTTTTCAGCAAGTAATTTTTGTCTTGTTAAACAAGGAATCTACTTTAGCTATTTATATTCATGCTAAATTAAAAAGTAGTAAAGCAGTTTAAAAACTAAAAAGACTTGCCCGCCAGTAGCAGTAAAAAGATTTACTTCATTGTTAAAGCACCTTAAAATGAAACCTGCATTTTTGCGGTATTTTGCCTTGAATTAAATCTTTTTACTAATCTCTGAAAACATGTATCTTCAAGTAGAAGGTGTATATACCTGAAAGTATTAGATTGGCTAAAAAATTATAATCAATTGCTGAATTATGCACCTTCGAAATGAAGGTAGATATTATTTATTAAGTTAAATACTATCACTGAGAATAAGTATAAAAAAATAATACTTTTATTATTTTTTATTCTTGGCAGCAAAAGGCTGTTTAAGGTTTAATTTTATTCTTCCACGATTATCTAAACTAGCAACAATCACTTCAAGTATTTGCCCCTCATATAAATAATCATGGACATTGTCTATACGATGATCTGCTACTTGAGAAATGTGTAATAAGCCATCTTGCCCTGGTAATACTCTTACAAAAGCTCCAAAGTCAGCCACCTTACTCACAGTTCCCATATAGGTTTTACCTATTTCTACTTCTTCGATATAACCATAAATTGTATTGCAAGCTTCTTCGCATATAGCTTTAGTCGCACCAAAAATCTTTACAACTCCATCGTCGCTTATCTCAATGTTTGCACCTGTTTGCTCGCATATTGATCTTATATTACTACCACCTTTACCGATTATATCACGAATTTTATCTTGAGATACGGTAAATGATTTAGTCATAGGAGCATTAGCAGATAATTCACCTGTTGTATTAGTAATACTACCTTGCATTTTTTCTAATATATATAATCTAGCTCTACGGGCTTGTTCTAAAGCTGTTTCCATTATTTGCTCGTCTATTTCAGATATTTTCATATCCATTTGTAGAGCTGTCACACCATTTTTTGTCCCTGCAACTTTAAAATCCATATCGCCTAGATGGTCTTCATCACCTAAAATATCAGTAAGAACTTTTACGCTATCGTCTTCTTTTATTAAACCCATTGCAATACCAGCTACTGGCTCAGATAAAGGAACACCAGCATCAAGCAATGCTAAAGTTGCACCACATACAGATGCCATAGAGCTTGAACCGTTAGACTCTGTAATTTCAGATACTACACGTATGCTGTAAGGAAACTCTTCTAAAGAAGGAAGAACTGCCTTTAAAGCACGTTTTGCTAATGTCCCGTGTCCTATCTCACGTCTCCCTGGAAAACCACCAAATCTTCCGCATTCCCCAACAGAATAAGGAGGGAAATTATAGTGAAGCATGAAGTTTTCTTTTGATTCTCCAAAGATAGAATCAATAGTTTGACGGTCGCGACTATTTCCTAAGGTAGTAATTACTAGTGCTTGTGTCTCTCCACGAGTAAACAATGCTGATCCGTGAGTTTTTTTCAACAAGCCAGACTCAGAGCTTATATCCCTTACTGTTGTAGTATCTCGTCCATCTATTCTATTGTTGCCAGATATAATACTATGACGAACAATTTCTTTTTCTAAATCATTAAAAATTTTTGAAATTTCTTCTACTTTTAACTCGCTATCTTCTGGTAACGATATAGAACTAGCTTCTTTTCTTAAAGTATTTAATTTTTGATTACGATCTGATTTAGATTTTATGCGGTATGCTTCTTCTATATCTTTACTGTATTTTTCTTTGATAAATTCTACAGTAGGTAAATCTGTAACTGGTGGTTGCCATGCTAATATGGGTGTATTTACAGCAGCTGCAAATTCATTAATAGCATCTATTGCTATACTATATTCTTTATGTGCGAATAATATGGCTCCAAGCATTTCATCTTCAGTTAACTCCTGAGCATCGGACTCAACCATTAATACAGAATTTTTAGAACCAGCAACTACCATGTCAAGTTCAGATTCTTGCAGTTGTTCGTAAGTTGGATTTAAAATATAGCCTTGTTGTTCGGTAAGCCCAACTCTAGCAGCTCCAATAGGTCCATTAAATGGTATCCCTGAAATACTTAAAGCAGCGGAAGCCGCTATCATAGCAAGTACATCTGGTGGGGTGTTTTTGTCTGCTGATATAACAGTAAGAATAACTTGAACTTCATTCATAAAACCTTTAGGGAATAAAGGTCTAAGTGGTCTGTCTATTAATCTTGATATTAAAGTTTCTTGGTCAGAAGGCTTACCTTCCCTCTTATTAAAACCACCAGGTATGCGACCAGTAGCATAACTCTTTTCTATGTAATGCACTGATAGCGGAAAAAAATCACGATTTTCTTTTGCTTCTTTTTCAGCAACTACGGTAGCTAATATTTGCAAATTACCCATAGTAGCTAATACAGATCCCATAGCTTGACGTGCTATTTTACCAGTTTCCAGTGTTATTTCTTGGTTGCAAAATTTAAATGTTTTAGTGTTTATTCTATTGCTTGTACTCAATTCCTATTCCTCTTTTAAAGATATTTTACCGCATTAAATAATAAGCATTACATTAAAAAATAATGCTAAAAGCTATAATTTTAAGGCTATATGGGTATCGCTTCGCCTTTTCTACTTTAGAATATAAATAACTATATAATTTTCGACCTAAAGCTATTTTACCTAGATTCTAGATTTGTTTATCTTAATAAATACAATGATTTAATTTTTGCTATAATCTTATTTATTCTATAATAAGTCGTATTAAAAATTAATTTATACACATTAAACATATTATTAAATTCTAGTATATGACTATAACTTAGTAGCGTCTATTTTTTTTTATTAACTGCTATACACACATTGAGATATAGTTTGTATTCGGGCGGGTATTTCGTTTCGAATTAAACCTTTTTTCTCTTTTTTCATCCCTGAAATTATATTTTTCAAGTAAGAAGTGTATAAACAAGTAATTTTTAGTTTATCAGACTAAGAATCTATCTTGTATACATTAACACTATAACGAAATTTAACTAAACAAGTTACTTACAACATGACGTAGTTTTAAATCTAAGGGTTATTTTATTCAGACAAACTACTAATTATAGTAATTGTTACTCATTACTATCTATTAATAGCGAGCGTGCTCGGAAATATCGCTCTACTAGCAGGCTTTTTAATAACATACGCTTTCTATATGAAGGCGTATGCCTAATTATCAGTATAAAAATGTGCGGTAAAAATTAACGTCGTAATCCTAGCTTAGTTATTAACTGCTTGTATGATGTTGCTTTTTTACGTTTTAAGTATTCTAACAGCCTTCTGCGTCTATTAACCATACGTATTAAACCAACACGAGAATGATGATCTTTATGATTTTCCTTAAAGTGTTTTTGCAAACCATTGATATTTGTTGTCAAAAGAGCAACTTGCACTTCAGGAGAGCCACTGTCAGACTCAGAGCGTCCATACTCTTTGATAATATTTGCTTTCTCTTTATTTGTTAAAGACATTTATAATCTCCAGAATAATATGCTACATTTATTTAGCCTACGGTTGACCACGCATATTTACAGCCAACAGATAACAACGACCATGTGGGGTTATACTAACATCATTTTAATATAAAATAAACCTATTTATACAAAAAATATAATTTTCTTGATAAAAATAGCCATATAGTTAGCCAACCTTCTATATAATTCCATTTTTTAAGTCTAAATTAAGGAGACTAGTTAAAATTAACACCTTATACAAGTAGAAATTTAATATTACTTTGACTATAAATCTTCAGCTCCTCCCGTTCAACGACAGGTAGAAAAGTATTTTAATATAGTTAAATTTA
>CAKNAD010000272.1:0-737 GCA_929200515.1 Candidatus Gorgonimonas leptogorgiae
ATGATATATGCGCAGGCTTGAGACCATAAATATGAAGAAGAACTGCGAGTTATGGATATGAATAGAAAACCCTGTATTTGTGATTACCCTAAAAATGATATTTTATCTCGTGTAATTACTATACAAGAATGAAGGGAGAGCATAAAAATAATATTAAAAAGATTCTAAATGAAATTAAACCAGAGTTAATAAATAGTATTAAACTATATGAAGCAAAAGAAGAATATAAAATTATTATTCCTTATTTTAATTGCTAGAATCAATTATTTTTTTTGAACTATTATTTTTTTATAATATCTAAATTAATACAAGTTTGATAAAAATATTTATACTTTAAATTCATAGAAAATAAGCTATAGTTAGTTAAAAATTATACAAAAACACAGCTTTTTATTTATTTTTTTTATAGCAAATTTTAAATTGTCAAGCTCAGGTTAAATTAAGGCATATAGCAATTACTATTAATATTTATAAATGTTGTTGTGTTATCTTTTTATAAGAAAGTTTAGCATTAATAAGGTTTATGATTAATAGAGGGATGTGCTATATTAATAAATTATATTTATACACGTGGCAGTTAGAAAGACTGGTTTTCAGCAAGTGATTATAAGTTTTTAGCCAAGGCAGTATTTCGCAGGTTACATAGCTTTTAATTGAAGAGATATCTTTTTAGCAAGTAATTTTTGGCTTTTTAAACAAGGCCTTACTTTATAAATTTAGTGGATCTAAATTAAAAA
>CAKNAD010000272.1:747-3043 GCA_929200515.1 Candidatus Gorgonimonas leptogorgiae
GCCCATAGGGGCAATTAAAAAGATTCACTTCATCGTTAAAATATTTTGAAAGGCACTTGCATTCGAGCAGCATTTTGCCTTGAATTAAACCATTTTACTTAGCCCTGAAATCTAGCATTTCCATTTGCCACGTGTATAGGTGGCAAGCAAGGTTTGATATTATGTTTCCATTAACCACTACATTAAGAATAAGTAATCATCAATCAGGTGATGCGATAAAAGATGCAGTACATGCAACTAAACCTGTTACTGTATCACAAAATTATACAGCTAGTAATACGCTAATAGATAACAGAGCTGTTAAAATAGAAGAAACTCATACTGGCAAAAAACCTAAAAATTTTAGTGAATTTGATAAAATCACTGTTAGAATCACATCAACACAAAGAAAAGAAATAAATAAAAAATTAGCATTAGTAACGCAAGATGATCTTCACCAGTTGCAAGATATCTGTGGTAATATAAATGTAATACAAAATAAAAAAAAAGATTTCTTTTTAAGGGATGATTTTCCATATATAGCTCTTGAAGCATTGCAACAAAATAATATTTCATCATTTGAATTTGCTACCTTAACTAGTTTACATGCAGTAGTTTTAGAATTAATGCAAGCTAAGGATTATGTTAATAATAATGAATTACCTGTAGTTTTTCATGGTCTATTTAATGCAGATAAAAGCTATAATGAGGATGCTTGGAATATTATGATAAAATCTATAGATCGTGCTAATTATACTATAGGTTCTGTTATAAGGGTAAATACTGATAAAACAATATTTGCAATGAAGCAAGCAATGCAAACTAAATCTCCTATAGAAGCTGGCTTTTGGACATTCAAATCAGGTCCTGATGCTGAACATAACATAATAGGTAGTATAAGTTATAGACTTTGTGAAATAGGAGCAAATATTTTTTTTACTTTAGAAGACAATCTCAATATGCTACCTAGCATGTCTATGCGTCAAGAATTTTTAAATGGTGCTTTTACAGATATAGCTTGTAATATGAATCCTGTTATTGGTGCTACTCGAGTTATTGATTTACGTAATGAGGCTGTAAAACGTTCAAGAGATTTTGGCATACCACTTTCTACTTTATTACCATTACCTAAAAAAGCAGATGGCTTGATAGCATCAGGGGTAGTTGATTTTCAGAATCATGATTTTTATCATGCTCAACGACTTAGCGTTGAATCAGATAAAGACATAGAGTTTTATATTAAACTAGGTGATAAGATAAAAGAAGTAAGTGAATTTCTTGCAAGAACACGAGATGAATTTAAACATAGCGTTCAGAAAAATTTACCTGTATACCAAGAGACTCATGATGAAATTCAAACTTTAGATACAGAAACTAAAAATAAAAAAACTATTGAATTAGAGCAAGAATTTTATAGAATAACAAGGTTAATATCTGTTTTAAATAAAAATATAAAAGCACTAAATAGGTTTAAATTTATAATATATGATTTAGAACTTATAAATAGTAGTAAAGATATTAAATCTTTAAATACGATAGGCTTGCATTTAATAAATATAACAGAGCAATTTAATAATCCATTTATATTTAAAGATAACAATCTATTAAACCCTGATTTTTCGATAGGTTTTTTCTTAAAAATAGCCGGAAATCAAATAAATAACTTAATTAAGGAATATTTTCCTGATTCTACAATCGTATCTAATGCAAAAAAAAATCTGCATAGCCAAATAGAACTTAACAAACAAATGGTGTTGGAGATTAAAAAATATTTTTCAAAGCCAGAAACTCACAGAAACCCTAAAATCGATAAAATACAACAAGAATGCTATAATGACGATATTAATTTCTGTGACCTTAAAATTATTAAATTAAATAACACTTTAAAATTATTCCAAATTTAGTAAGAAACAAGAAGCTGTTACAAATTATTTGCGTGTTATTGTTAACTAACGTTTAGGTTGCGATAATAGCAAATTTAAAAATTAAATAACAACTAGTTACCCCTCAACAATCTGAATCAACCTCGCAAAAGTACGAAAATGATCTGTTGCTGGTATAGTTTTATAATCTAAATTATTAGCTTTTAGATAATATTTACCTTGATGTTTTTCAACTACACGTAATAAGTATTGATCGTCGCCTGTTTCATCTTGATTTTCTATAACTAAAGTTTTACCTGTTATTGAACCTGCACTATTAGGATTGACTAATTCTAATAATAGTAAGTCTCCGTTTTTAATTGGATTTTTACCGCCGTTCATAGAATCGCCAGATGCTCGGGCAAGAAAATGTTTTTTAGGGTTAGCATTATAAA
>CAKNAD010000272.1:3053-3910 GCA_929200515.1 Candidatus Gorgonimonas leptogorgiae
TTCGTCCTGTTTTAAAATGACCACAGGCAATTTTTATATTGGGGTAGTATGGTAATTCTATTAGGTTAGTAGTATGTTTTTCATCGTTAGCACTAATATTATTTTTATTATCTTTTTGTTTTTTAAATACATATTCGGCAAGTCGATAGCCTACTAATTCTTGCACTAGATCATGCAAAATATCAACTTGATTTTCTGCAATAATAAAATTAGCTTTAAAGAGTCCATTCTCAACAATAAACCAATTAATTTTTGTTTTTTTATCTGGAACAGTAGAATAATGAATAGGATTTCTTTTCCAATAAGTAAGCCATAGTTTATCTGTTGCTTTACAATTTTGTACATTTTTAGCTAATTCAGTTGCTTTTAAAAAAGGATAACGCTGTAAAACCTGCCAGCTTTTTTCTGCAAGAGCTTCTAATGTTGGTGGCTTACGCAAGCCATTTAATTCTAATAAAGCCTCAAGTAAAATCATTTTAAACGACTTTGTCATAGATGTAGCTTGCACTGCATGCAATAAAAAATCATGATGGGTTGTAACAACATTTTTTGCTTCTAAGTCTATATCATCTTGCTTGGCAACTAAATTAAACCAACTTTCATGTTGTTTATTAACTTGTTGAATATCACATCCTGCTCGATAAAACTCGGTTAAAGTTGGTCGATGCCCTAAATGATTTTTAAGTTCTAAATAGTTTTCCTCAGCAGTATATTTTATTTTTTTTACTAAACTTCGCCAAAAATCTATAATTCTAGGGTCTATATTTACAAAACAGCCATTTGCTAAATGTGGTTGTTTATCTGCTTGTTTTTTTTCTGCATCAATATCAGAAATACCCAACACATCAGTTTTATTT
>CAKNAD010000273.1 GCA_929200515.1 Candidatus Gorgonimonas leptogorgiae
TAAATTTTTGCGGATCTGATTCTATAAATGCTTTTAAATATTCTTTTTTAGCATCTTGTATAAAAGACTGTTCTTTACCAATTAAGCTTTCATCTACAGATGCAAAAAATACATCTAAAAAATCCTCAGTGTTCTCAACTAATTTCTTTTCAATGTCATCCTGTTTATCTTTCTTATTAAAGAGGGCTGTTCTAGATTTATTAACAAAATTATGCATCGCCTTTAAAACCTTAGGGTTTTTTAATGATTTTTTTACATTTTGTGTAACTAAATTAAAATCAACATCTTTATAGTTCTGGTTTTCCTTTAGCTTTTCTTTTACTTCGTCATTATCAAAAATACCAGCTGTTAAAGAAGCTGTTCTATGAGAGGATGCCATTTTATCTAATTTTCTTGGAGATATATTGTTTCCTTCTTTTTCGAAAAATCTTAATCCAATATCAACTACAAACATAGTAACAACCGTAGTAAGTACCACTCCAGCTATTGCTGCAGCTAGTGGTGGGCAGGCTGCTATCACTGTACCTGTAATAGCAGCAACCACTGCAGTTGCAAAGAAGTTCCTAGTTTTGATACTGTTTGCAATTCTTTTAATTAGACTAAGTTTTTTTGTAGGTATCTTTTTACTTAGTGCTTTCTCTGTTTGATCTGTAATAGTAGTCATATCCTTACAAAATGTGTCTATATTATTTTCATCCTTATTTTTTTCTGTATTACTTGTTTGGCTTACTGTGTTTGTTCCTTGATTAACAAATGTTTTAGGTTGGGCAACTTTAGTTGTTGTTCTTGAACTAAGATCAATTTGTTCGCTTTGTTTCTTTGGTGGATTTATATCTGTTTGTCTTTTAACATTCTGTTCTACTCTTACCGTAGGTTTATCTGTGCTTTTATCAGTCTCTGAAGTAGGAATTGAAGTGGTTGTACTTATTCTATTTTGATCGCCTTCATTTGAAATGCTCATTGAAAAATACTCCTTTTGATGTTTAACAAAGTTTTTTATTTTAAATATTAAATAATTAGTTATTATTTTAAATTATAGTTTATAATCATCTAAAATAATGGATAAAAAAAATAATTTAATAAAATTATGAAAATAATAACTGTGTCCAGGTATATTGAAAATGCTAGGTTTCATCTTCCGTGTATATAGAATGGTAAACAGAATAAGCTTAAATCTTTAAACTTATGAATATCTAACTCACAGGCAATATTTTTAAGATACTTTACCCAGTTAGATTTTGTCATTAGTGCTGAACTTTGGATCCAAGGATCAGCAATAACAGCTGTAATTTTTTCAAAAATAGGAGGGTACAACTTGTTTTCGAATGTTGATTTTTCAAGTTCTGAATAACTTTTTTGGCATTCAATACTCTGTTCTAATGTTATATTATATTCTTGTTGCTCGACTTTTGAAAAATCAGAAATATCAATGATAATAATAAATTGATGTCCCCAATCTGAGTGTGCTGTATATTCGTTGAATAATACCCCGGCTTTTATATAACTAATGTTTATATTAGTATTTAAACAAAAGTAGTTCCTATATGTAGCGTATTCTGCTAGTTCAGCACAAACAGTTAAATTATTGAGTCTAGTAATATATCGGAAGTAAGACTCAAAAGCCATGTATAAAAAAGGGATGTGATTTTTAGGTAAGTCTTGTTCGAATTTTTTTATATCATCGTACAGATCATGAGCTAAATTTTCAGTATTTTGTCTTTCTTGATTGAAAATATTTGTAAAATGATTAGATTGTACTTCTTTAGCTGTTGTTTCTAATAAGTGATAATCTTCTCGTGTTAATTTTTTTTGCTGAAATCTTTTATAAAGACTAGTTAATTCGTGCTCGCTAATTTTACCATAGATATTCCAAATATTGGGGTTAGATAAAAAATATCTGTAAAAGCATTCAAATCTATTTATTATAACTAGATTTTCTCTATCAGAAGATGCAGCTATAGCTTCTGCTTGCCATAAAATAGCTCGAACTCTTCCAGGAGTTAATGGTTTTTGGGGTCTATTTAAAGCAACCGGTAGTTTACAATATAAATAGTTTGTGATCTTCTTGTATTCTTGATGAAGCCCTTTTTTAGCTTCATGTAGTGCGACACATTTAAACTCACCAAGACAAAGGCGTGTATTGCCTTTAAAAGTAAACTCTTCTTGAATATTAAGGCTTGTATTTAAATTAATCATTAGCTAAATCCTTTATTTATTTAAATAAGATTAATTTTTAATACAAAAGTTCAATTTTTTATTACACATACTCGTATTTTTAACATAGTAATTATTCTTGAATATTGTGTTACAATCATTACACCTTTTTTAGATATTACAGAAGTGGTTGATTAGATTAATATGCAATACCATAGATTAGATTTCCAAGTAACTCCGAGTGGTGCAATCACCGCCGAACTTTCAGGTCCAAGAGATAAATCTATTTCTCAACGGGCAGTAATTATGGCAAGCATTGCCAACGGTACTAGCTATATTAAAAATATTTTAGATGCAGATGATGTTAATTCTTGCATTAATGCAATGCGTGCTTTAAAAGTAACCATAGAGAAAAATAACAAAGACTTGGTTGTTTATGGTGTTGGCAAAACTGGTTTACAGGCACCACAAGATACAATAGATTGCGGTAATTCTGGTACTTGTATGCGATTACTCACTGGATTGTTAAGTGGGCAAGCTTTTACATCTGAATTAACAGGTGATAGCTCATTACGCAATCGCCCTATGAGCAGAATAATTACACCTTTAGAACAAATGGGGGCTAAAATTATTGCTAATAATAATAAACCACCACTAACTATTATTGGCAGTAATAATCTTCAAGCAATTAATTATAAAATGAATATTGCTTCAGCACAATTGCAATCTAGCATATTATTAGCTGCGCTTTATGCTCAAGGCAATACTCAAGTAACCACGCCATCTACAATTAGAGATCATACTCAAAGAATGTTAACTCAGTTTGGTTGCAAACTACAGGCTTATAACAATTCTATTATTTTACATAAGCAACAATTAACGGCAACTGATATTAATATCCCAGTAGATTTTTCATCGGTATGTTTTTTTATGGTTGCAGCTTTAATAACAGAGAACTCAGAAATAATTTTAACCAATGTTGGTATCAATCCCGGAAGAATTGGCGCATTAGCCATATTATCGCAGATGGGAGCAGATATCACTTGCATTAATAAGTGCGAACTAAGCGGTGAGCCTGTTGCGGATATTATAGTGCGTAGCTCGCAATTACAAGGTATTAATATAGCTAGCAAGTACGTAGCTTCAGCGATAGATGAATGGCCAATATTACTTGTTGCAGCTGCATGTGCCAATGGCGTTACTAAGTTGCATGGTGCTAAAGAATTAAGATATAAAGAGACTGATCGCATAGTAGCTATGGCTCTAGGGTTAAAACAGCTTGGAGTTACAGTAATTGAACATGATGATGGTATTACAGTAGAGGGTATAGGCAATAATAATAAATTTAATTATAATAATATCGCAATAGAAAGTTACAATGACCATAGAATAGCTATGGCTTTTATTATTGCTGGACTAGTAGCTGATACTCCAGTTACCGTTACGAATTGCCAATCAATTAGCACTTCTTATCCTAATTTTATTACTGATGCCAATAATATAGGGATAGATATACAGCTTGTGTAATCAACTTCTATATGGGAATGAATTTTTTTATCAAAGAGTGCCTATAGTTGTTTTTTTACAGCTTAATATTATGCACTTCTAAATACAATCTAAGTTTGCAAAACAAAAGACACAAAACAAACGAGGGTGTTCCAAATTCCGTGTCACGAGTAAGTTTAGATATTTAAATAATCATC
>CAKNAD010000274.1:0-2870 GCA_929200515.1 Candidatus Gorgonimonas leptogorgiae
GCTTCTTTTCTATCGAAATCTATTATTTCATTAGTTGTAAGTTTATTATTATCAATGCCTTTTTTAAGCTCTAATAACATAAATGCTCTTCTATGTAATAGACGATCTATGGCTCTAGAAAACATTTCAAATCCTAATTCTAATTTGCCAGTTTGTATATAATTTAAAAAATTATCTTCATGTTTTTGAAAATATGCGATATCATCTTTAGTAAAATACAATCTATGAGGATCTAATAGCTTTATATAGTTACAAAAAACAGCTTTAGAATTTATTCTTGGATTCAAAAAAGTAACCTTAGAAGTTGCTTGTCGATCTAACTTAACAGTCTCCAGACTTTTTTGAGCAATCTTATGACGAGATCTACAATCTATTTTGTTCTCCAATATATCGTAAATATACATGGCTGTTTTTTTGTGTGTTTTTGTTGGGAATACATGTTCAAAAGGTTTTATACCCTCTACTGTTTGTACAACCCGAGTAGTTAAAGGAATTAATAAATGTTTTGCTACTGGGTCATCATCAGTAGCAGGAGTTAATAATTTTGTTATTTCTGCTAAAGAATATTCGTTATTATCAGGTAAAAAATTTTCTGGATTAATTGCGGTTACTTTATGCTTAGTACCATTTATTTCCTTGATTGGATTTAGCAGATTTGCAGAAGTGGTTGGCTGAGTATTTGCAGAAATAGGTTGAATATCATCAAGCCTCCTTGTGAGTAATGGCATTTAAATCGTCCTTGTTAATTTGCTAATGGGTTGTTTTATGCAGTAATCAAATAAGATAAAATAGTAGATGATGTTACCAAAAAATACGTTGTATATACAATTAAAGTGCTTTTTTATTAGCAGTAAATTGTAAGTAAGCTAAAATGAAGCGGTAACATGCCCCGTTCTTTAGGTTAGGGAGCATATCACTATGACAACTCTATAGCATTATTATTAGATAGTTGTGGTTCTACATTAGTTTGTTTCTTCTTAAGTTTTTTATAAACTAAAAAACCTGTAATTATAAGAGATACTAAACCAATAGGAGGTAATATATATGCAAGTATAATTAATGAATTTTTATGTTTAGCAATATGTTTATCTGTTGGTAGAGTAGTTATAGAAGTATATTCTTTTGCAATATATGTACTGTTAGTAACAGCTACACATTCTTGATATCTAGTATCATCTAAAGCTTTTTTAGTTAATTGGCACCTAGAATCAGTATATTTAGTATAACTATTATTAAAGTTTTCGTTGTTTTTATGAGTGTAAGCAACTAAACCTAATAAGTTAAATCTTTCAGGGGTGTTGCAATAATTTTTTTCATTGCAACAAAGTGTTATTTTTTTACAAGAACTCTCAAGACAAACGATATCTGGATTTTGTTGTTGTTTTGCTACTGCGCAATTTGTCTTTTTAACTCCTGAAAACATTAAACTAATGAAATGTTTTGTTATTAGTTTTGTAGAGGAATAATGGTAAGACTCACTACCGTAAAAGATGGTCACAGCACAGGAGTAATCTGTTTTTTTTACTATATTAAAAATATTACTAGTTGCAATTTTAGTTTTTTTAGTCGTAATTGTAAACGGGTTACTGTTATATGCAAATGTATTATCCAAAATAAATTTAGAAATGCCAGAATAACAACCAATTTGATCATTTGCAACAACAAGCTTTTTACGATTATCAACTTGTATCTTGTAGTTGTCTTTATCTATATATGAAGATACATCTTTATAAATACTGCTACTATCAACTAAATATGTTTTTAAAAGCAACATGATTAATAACAAAGAAAATTGCATAATGCTACTTAAATTATTTATTATGGTGATTAAATAGTTATTGCATGGTAATAATATAAAATAAAGCTTATCAATAAATACTTTGCTAGATCTATTTTAATTGTATAAGATGCATTTGGCGGTGTCTTTTTTGTATTATTTTTATATAAATGCATTGTTATATTATTTGGATGTATATTTATACGTTTTATTTTTGAACTATTTTTATGTACAAATGAAGGAGCTCTATTAATAGCATGATGGGGATCATGATTATTATTAGTTTTAGGGTGATATGAAACTAGGCAAGGTTGCATTAGTGCTGTCTTTTTACTTTTTAACCCCTTAATTCTACATTTTCTATCTGTATATTTAGAATAGCTATTGGTTGATTTTTTATCATCGTCAGAGTGAGCATATAGCTTTAGCATTTTCAAGTTAAAATTATTAGCAGTGTTGCATAAATTTTCTTCACAACAAACAATTAAGGCAGGACATGTACTATGTAGACAAGCTGTATTGAATTGTATACTTTTAGCTTCTTCGCAGTCTTTTTTATCCATAACAGAATAAGCAAGAAGAATTATGTTTTTATCTGGTCTTGAAAAAAATGGCATACTGTCGCCTGCCATTACACTAAGAGCACATGATTTTTTATTTGGATCTATTCTCTTCGTGTATTTACTATTAATGCAGTGCGGGAGATCATGAAGAGTAGTAGCTTGATCAAAGGTAGTAGGTAATTTTTGAGCTAGTCCACACTTAGCATAACAAGATATTGTAGATGGCATATTAGTAGAAAAATTAGTTGATGGTGTTATTTGCCCTGTTGCTGATAAAAGTTTTATAATTACTAAATATAATAGTGCACATGTTTTCATTGTTTTGTTACCTTATATTTCAAGTTTATCGTTGTTATAAAAACAGTTATTTATATATTTTATTTCTTATTATGATATACTATATTTTTTAATAGATACTCAAATTCATATATTTAACCTTAAAATTATAATAAAAATATTTTATGTTGCAATCAATTACCCAAAATTCAGAAAATATATCATTAATGCAAACTTCTTATAAAAATAAAGAA
>CAKNAD010000274.1:2880-3853 GCA_929200515.1 Candidatus Gorgonimonas leptogorgiae
TAGAGCAAAAAAAGCCAGATATTATAGCTTCAGATACATATAAAAACATACTAACTGAAGAAAAAAATATTTTTTTCCCTCTAAAACCGCTTAACCAATATATAGAAAATACTAAACTTAAATCTAAAGTCAATTATATTGATAATAAATATCTTGATACCATAGAAAATTTTAAAAAGTTTACTGCGTTTTCACGCTATATAAAAATACAAAATAATTTTTGTAGCGAAATTAATCAATTAACAAAACAGTGTTTACCTTATTTAGATAATAATATCAAAAATAATTTTAAAAACAAAATGCTTGAATTAAAAAATAAAATAGTTGATAAACACACATATAAAGCATCTTACTGGGCAGATACTCTGGAATTATACTGCTATGTTAGGCCTAAAGTATTTACAGTTAATCAAATGTTAACTCAAATAAAATCTGAGTCAGCTAAATCAAAACTTATTTTGACGAATAATTTTAGCCAAATAAAAAGTTCAATAGCAGAAATAATCAATAAAAACATTAATATAAAGATTATAGGTTCGTTATTAAATTTGCTAGGGCATACCTTGCTAATCTATATTGAAGGCATAGATAGACTAATATATAAAAATAAACATAGTCTTCTTGAGTCTTTTGCTAAAGATTTTAACCAACAACAGATAAACTATGGCAAAATAGCAAATACTAAATCATTACAAACATTAGAAACTAGTGTTTTTATAAAATCAGCAATAGATAATTTAGCCGTAAATAAAAATATTGATAATACATTAACAATAGAAATTAAAAATAAAATTATCGAAAATATAATGATAGTAATGTCTCCTATCAATATTTGTATGCATATAGCAGACAATTTCAATAATTTTATTTATAGCTTAGCACAGCAACATAACTGTAGCAAATTTTTAACTGGTAAAGATTTTACTAAAAATGAAATCCCTGAAGAATTTACAAAAAGTATAGAAGTTTTTAT
>CAKNAD010000275.1 GCA_929200515.1 Candidatus Gorgonimonas leptogorgiae
AAAAGTTCTAAAGTGATTTAGAACCTTCGCCCTTTAGGGCGGAGTAGTTCAGCCTAATAAAACTTAGTTGTTAACTATATATCTAAGAGACTGTTAATGTAATTGTTAGAGAAATAATATGGCAAAAGCAAAAAGTAAAAAATATTATGTATGTACAGAATGTGGCAGTGAAGCTACAAAATGGCAAGGTCAATGTCTAGACTGTAATAGTTGGAATAGCTATAAAGAGTTTTTTGTTAAACCAGATAATCACACTCCAGATTTTAACACGGGGTTTTCTGGACAAATTTCTACCGTACAAGATTTAGGCTCTATAGATACAGAAGCAACTCCAAGATTTACTAGTTCAATCCAAGAATTTGATAGAGTTTTAGGTGGAGGTTTTGTTCCAGGAAGTTCAATTCTTATGGGTGGTTCGCCTGGAGCTGGTAAAAGTACTTTATTATTGCAAATACTGTGTAAGTTGGTTACAACTCGTAAAGCTCTGTATGTTTCTGGAGAGGAGTCATTGCAGCAAATAGCATCTAGAGCAAAAAGATTACAGCTACAAGCTCCTAAATTAGCTCTAGTCGCTGAAACCTGTGTTAATCGTATAGTTGATATTGCTCAGCAATTACAACCTGAAGTTATTGTTATAGATTCTATTCAAGTTATGTATAAAGAGGGCGTTGATTGCATTCCTGGAAACACGGTACAGGTTAGAGAGTCTGCGGCCTATCTTACTAGGTTCGCTAAACAAACGAAGACAACTATATTGGTAGTGGGTCATGTTACTAAAGATAATTCTTTAGCCGGCCCAATGACACTTTCACATATTGTAGATACGCAAATTATGCTCAATAGTGCTGAAGACGAACGCTATAGAGTGTTACGTGTAAGCAAAAATCGGTTTGGCCAAATTAATGAGCTAGGAGTTTTTGCAATGACAGCGTCAGGGTTAAAAGAAGTTAAAAACCCATCGGCAATTTTTTTATCAAGATCATCTAACCCAACTCCTGGTAGTGTGGTTTCTATAATTTGGGAAGGTACTCGAGCAATTTTATTAGAAGTTCAAGGTTTAGTTGTGGACTCTAATTTAGGCAATCCAAGGCGTGTAACTTTAGGGATAGATCAGAATAGGTTATCTATGCTCGTTGCAATTTTAAACCGTCATGGTGGTATAATGATTGCTGATCAAGATATCTTTTTAAATGTTGTTGGTGGTGTTAAAGTTAGCGAAACTAGCACTGATCTTGCCAGTATTTTAGCACTTATTTCTAGCCTGCGTAATAGACCATTACATAATAAGTTAGTAGTATTTGGAGAAGTAGGATTATCAGGAGAAATTCGTCCAATTACTAATGGGAATGAACGACTACAAGAAGCGATAAAACATGGGTTTACTACAGCAATTATTCCTAAACTAAATACTCCAACAGAGCCAATTGGCAGTTTAAAAATAATAGCAGTAGACAAACTAACTGATGCTATAGCTAGATTAAACGAAGTAGAAATTAGCTAAGGCATTTACTTTGGATACTTATTTAACAAGTAGTAACGCAGTTTAAAAGCCAAAAATATTTGCCCTCTGAAACCTAGCATTTTCAATATACTAACTAAAATTTCAGTTAAGATTATGCCCGTGTTAATCCTAAACTGTCAATATTAGGATTCTTTAATATAGATTTAAGATCTGCTTCTGGTATATTGAAAAAATTTAAATAGACATTCTCAGTTAAGTCTGTAATAACAGAGTTTACATATATGCTAAAATTATATTTTTTATTAACCGATTTAGTTTCTAATATTGCTTTCATATCATCATTTTTTTTTAGTTCATATAGTTCATGTTGAGTTAATAAATTAACATTAGACTCTATACACATAGCTCCCCCGCATTTATGGGTTAAATTGTATATATGAGTAGCTAAATTAGGAAAATATCTTTTTATATAGATAATAGAGCTATCCGATGTTTTTAACTCTATATCACGACGCGGAGTTATAATATTTTCAGGGATTTCTAGGAGTGGTTGTTTATCAATATGAGATAATGGTATTCTAATATTATATAACTCTATGCCTTGTCGTCCTTTTTGTTCAAGAGTTACAGTGCTATCAGGTATCACAAGTAATTCTTGTGCGATAAAATACTTAACATCTTTTATAGGTAAATTTTCATGGTTTTCACTATTGAATATTTCGTTTCTTGATAAAGATGCAATTAATACTGAAGAGTTGTGTGTTGTTGGAATATATGCGAGAGATATAATGTTTTTTTCTATATCTGTTGGTGGGGCTCCTAAACACATAGATCTTAATGATGTATCAATATCATTAAGATCAATTTTTTTCTTTATTGTTACAGTAGATGTTTTTTTTGAATAAAAAACATCAGATGGTAAATGTTTTTTAAGTTTTTTTCCTTTAAATTTTATTTGTCTCGTGCTAGATGGTTCAAAAGATACATTGCTATTAGATTTAACTGTTGGTATTCCGGTATTAATATTCATAAAACTACTCTACAATACTTTATTGTTTTTATAAAATATACAAAAAAAATTAGCCCAGTATAATAAGTTACTTTAGCGAATAATAAAGACTAACTTAAGCTAGATTAAACGAAGTAGAAATTAGCTAAGGCATACTAACTAAAATTTCAGTTAGCATTATGCCCGTGTTAATTCTAAACTGTCAATATCTGGATTCTTTAATATAGATTTAAGATTTTCTTCTGGTATATTGAAAAAATTTAAATAAATATTCTCAGTTAAGTCTGTAATAACAGAGTTTACATATATACTAAAATTATATTTTTTATTAACTGATTTAGTTTCTAATATTGCTTTCATATCATTATCTTTTTTTAACTCAGATAGTTCATGGTCGCTTAGTAAACTGATGTTAGATTCTATACACATAGCACCACCACATGTATATGTTAAGTTGTATATTTCGTTAGCGGCATCAGGGAAATATTTTTTTATATAGATAATAGAGCTATCCCATGTTTTTAACTCTATATTACGGGGAAGTATAACATTTTCAATATCTGGTAGGGCTGATATTTCTGCGCTATTGGATGATGGTGGACGAACGTTATATAAACCTTTACCTCCTCCTTCTCGTGTTTTTTTTTCGAGAATTATAGGACTATCAGGTATATCAAGTAATGTTTTTGCGATAAAATACTTAGCATCTTTCATGGGTAAACGTTCATATGCTTCATCATTAAATATTGTGGATCTTGGTAAAGATGCAATTAATACTACGGAGCGGTGTGTTGTTGGTATGTATGCAACATGCTTAAGTGTTTTTTCTTTGTCGTATGCAGGTGTTCCTGCACACATAGATTGTAATGATACATTAATCTTATTAAAATCAATTTTTTTATCTATTGATACAGATGATGATTTTTTTGAAAAAAAAACATTAACACTAGTTGGTAAATATTTATTAAGTTTTTTACCTTTAAATTTTCTTTGTCGCTTATTAGAAGATTCAGAAAATAAATTGCTATCAGATTTAACTGTTTGTATTTCAGTATCAATATTCATAAAACTACTCTACAATATTTTATTATTTTTATAAAATGTACAAAAAAAATTAGCCATGTATAATAAGTTACTTTAGCGAATAATAAAGACTAATTTAAAGACTATAATTGAACTAGCCCTGTAAAGCAAGTTTAATTTTTTAAAGCTAGAATAAAATATTAAAACTATACATTCCTTTTACTGCAAAATGTAATCTTTAAAAAATATATTATTTTTGAAATTTTAGCTACTTGATTTTATAATTTGCTGTAGCAATAAAATTATACTTTAAATTATAATAGATAAGGAAATCTAGTGTTTACTAATTCTTCAACC
>CAKNAD010000276.1 GCA_929200515.1 Candidatus Gorgonimonas leptogorgiae
TGCACCTTATATCACCGCCCTAAAGGGCGATGGTTTACGGTGCGGTAGCTAAAAACTTATAATCTCTTGCTGAAAACCTGCATCTTCATCTGTTAGATGTGTCTACAGGTGTAAAATTAAATCTTTAGCATCTCCATCATATAATTAGATTTTAATACATGACACGGATTTATGAACGCTACCCAATATTTTCGTGTATTTCTTCAATATTTTCTACTATTTGTTCATTAATTTTATCCAGCTTATTTTTAAGACCTGCATTATCATGTGAACTAAACAACTCACGAAATCTAGCTGTATTATTTGGATCTACTGTTAATTTTGGCTCCTTTTGTTCTGTTTGTTCCTCTGTGTTTGCCAGTGTATCATTTATTTTACGTATTTTCCCTATGTTAACAGTTAATAATTTTCTATTTTCTACAATTAATTTTTTTTGCTTTTTGTTTCCATAAAGTTGTTTCAGTAGTAGGAGCAAAGAAATAGCTGTTGGGATAAACATACTGTATGACCTTGCTTGCATATAAATTTCAATATATGATGTTACGGAATTAAAAGTATCACTCACAAGATCTAAAAAACTGAACCCTTCATTTATGCCATCATTTGCTATATCATAAAAATTTTCTACTTTAGCTTGCTCGATATATTCTTCTGTTTTAGTAGCTGTATTATTAATAACATTTAAGTTATCGCTTAGCACCTCTAAGGCAGGATCTAGTGTATCTAGGTATTTTTTTGCCTGTTGCTCTATTTCCTTTTTAATATCGATTTGTGTTTGGCTAGAATTATTTAGTAAATTATTATAGTTTTCTTCAAAATATCCTAAACTTTTAGAGTATGTCTCTGTTGAGAAATTTTTTATTTCCTCGATATGCTCTTTTACGGCGTCTCTAGCATAATATAAGGCGTCATAATATTTCTTTATTCCTGTATCAAAAAGCTTAGACAATAGGTCTATCTGTTCTTCGAAGAATTTAAGTTTTTGCTCTATATTTCCTGAAAAGTCATCTGTTTTTGTCATTAAAGAAACCATTAAATCCATAAAATCATTTGTTTTATTTGTAAAATCATCAGCCAGTATATCTAAAAACTTAATATTTTTATCTCTAAACTCTTTACAAGTTTCCATTAATTTTTTTACACTATCAATACCTAAGTTTGCAACCCTTTCTATGACTTCATTTATCATAATGTTAAATAATCCGGCACCTGCTGCTGTTGCAGCACATCGATTCATCTGTTTTTTTATCTTTGAAATTGCATAATCAAGCACACAGTTACCAGTAGATCCCGCCATAGCTAATCCAATACTTAGTCCAGCACTCAGCATGGATCGGGTTAATAGTCCTCTAAATTCAGGAGATTCTAGATCACTTTTAGCACCGCTTTTTGCTCCATAGCAGGTATCTTGAAGTGTTGTATCCTTATGTTTATTATATAAAATATCACTCTGTGTTAAAATCATGTCAAATTGTTCCTTCGCCATCTTAAAGAATTGTATACTTTCTTGACCGATCTCTTTAACAAGTTGTACATCAGTTTTATTATATGTAGAATTATTTAGTGTGTTTATTGTATCATTTGCTCTACTAATAAAGTCATTAAATCTTTGGTTTATAGATGGTGCCTCGGAAGTTTGAATGATTACTTCTGATGTAGAATTTGTAACATTTGCTTGTAGTTCAGTATTATTTACAGAATTTGGAACATCTGCTTGTGGTTTATTATTGCTTGCAGGATTTGTTGAATCAATCTGTCTATCATGTAGAGGTCTATTAATAGTGTAAGTATATGTATCATTAACAGATGATGAAACTACTAATACAAGCATAGCTAGACCAGCGTAAGAAATATTATTACTAGTTGAACTTGCAGGTGATGTTTTATTTAAATGCTCCACTTTGCGTTGTGTTGCTCTGCTAGTAGTCCTAGATTTATGTTTTTTGCTTGAACTTAGTTCTGATGATTGTTTTCCTTTATCTCTTCTTTGTTGTTGCCAATAGTAAGCTTCTGTATTTCTACTTCTATTAGTTACTCTGTCTTTCATATTTAATCCCTTTTAAATAAAAAATAGTTAGTTGTTTCAAGTAGTTCAAACGGTATAATTCTAGGATTGTTATTTATATCTTAATAGGTGTACATGTTTTTAAGGAGTTTTACATAGCTTCTTAATGGTAGCATAACAACTAAGATATTATTGTATAGATGTTGCCTAACAGTGCTATTATAGATTACACGTCTATAGAGTTTTAACCGAAATATATTTTGTAAATGTCCTTTGTTGCAACAATTTGAAATCTAACTAAGATAATTATGATATTGTGATGAGAGTTAATATTTTTTATCGCCGCCTTTAAAAATGCAGGTTTTCAGCAAGTGGTTATAAGTTTTGAGCGTTAGCTGTGTTTCGTAGGTTATACACCTTTAGCTAGAAGGTGTATAGTCTCGACTAAATCAAGAAATACTAACGCAGGATAAAAGCTTAGAAGCCTTGTCCTTCAGGGCTATTAAAAAAATCTACTTCATCGTTAAAATACTTTGAAATACACTTACATTCAGGAATTATTTTGCCTCGAATTAGACCTTTTTATTTTAGCCCTGAAATCTAGTATTTTCCATCTACTACCTGTATATTAGAAGCATAGTATACAGTCTACTAATTCGCTAACGATAGTAGAAATAACTACATATAATTTAACATCTCTCGGAGTTTTTGATGCTTCGTTAATAAATGTATTATATTTATTATCATTTTTAGTACAGTCATTTGAGTTTATATACATAGAACCTTGATCGCTATCCTTAGCGTCGGCTTGAGCTTCATCTCTGGTATGTTGTAAATCTTTAATAAGTGGTGCACCTGTCATTTTTTTATCGTCTTTAACAATCCGAGATTGCATGGCTATTTTTATTCTTCTACTATATGCACCTAGTAGGTTTATATCTTCTATGTTTTTTCGTATAGGTCTATATCTCGTATACTTCTTGGTAGTTGCATATAAAGTTTCTACCATAGCAGGCTCAACTACATCTGCTATAAAATAATTCTGTACTCTTTGTAAAGCATTATTAGTTTTTTTGATAGTATCAATAAAATTATTAGCAAACTTATTATCGCATAATTGCTCAGCATAGATATTATGAATAACCCTAATAAATTGATCTCCTGCATTAGATACTTTGCTAACTATGTATGCTATATTTCTACTAGATAACTTTTTTATATTATGTAGACCTCCTTCGATGTTCCACATAAACTTAATAATAGATTGGTCTTTGAGAGGGCCTTGTTTTATCATTTCCTGAGTAGCATCTTTATAAAATTCTTGTTCAACATCGGCAGATACATCTATTATATGTGTAGCTTGATTTTCACGAAAACTGGATATTGCCATATCTTTATATTCCTCTGGAATTTGTAAAAAATCTTTTTGAGATGCAAGTTTTTTAGAATAATTTATGGCTTTTTCAAAATTATTTATAGCACGCGTAAGGACTTTCATTTCATTAGCAGTAGCATAAACTGAAGCTTCTCTTAGCAGATAACTTCTAAATTCTGTAGATACTTCTTCTGCTATGTTTAATATTTTGTTAAACTCTTGTGTTGTGTTCTGAATTTCTGATGGATCTAATTCATAAAGCATCATGTTTCCTACTAGATGTAGTATATCGGTATTATAGTTATCAACTTTTGCACGTGCCCCCTCACAGATAAGAGTCTTAGGATCAATTGTTGTAGTAGATGTTGTAGATGTTGTAGATGTTGTAGATGTTGTAGATGTTGTAGATGTTG
>CAKNAD010000277.1 GCA_929200515.1 Candidatus Gorgonimonas leptogorgiae
AAAAAAACAGTTGATACAAAACCAAATAAAGCGTTTATATCGTTGGGTACTTTTATTAGAATAGCTACAGTTACAAAACTAGCTGATATTATTGCTCATATATCTTTATATGGTGGCTATGATTATACGGGGAACTTAACAAATAATAAAACTACAATAGCTAATGTTGCAAAGACTAAGCTTAATAACCATTTGTTGTTTACTAAATTAAGAGTTCATTTAGATTATTATGCTTGGTTTTATAATTTATCTTTTAATTATAGCCATGCAGTAAAACAAAATATATATGGCTATAATATAGTTGTAGGATATAGATTTTAATATACATGTGGCAGGTGAAACCTAGCATTTCTAACTGCCACCTGTATATAATCATAGACTTTATAATTTTTAAGATTGCTGTCAGGTTAGGTTTTAGCTACTATACTTCACGATTCTAACCGTTTTCGCATATTATTAATAAACTCTTGCTTACTACTTGCTTGTTCTTGCTCCTTCACAACAATATTATATGCTTCTTTGCTATTTCCTGTTTTTACTGCAAGCTTTGCAGTATATTCATCATTAAGCTTAGTATATTCTTGCTGATTAGAATAACCTTGATTGCGCATTTTTACTGTGGGTGTTTGTAAAACCTTGGTTAAAATATTATTCTTATCATTAGTTTCTTCATACATTTTATCAATCATTAGTTTAGCTGTGTTAGCATCATATCCGTTATCTTGTAGATTTGTTAAAAAAATTTCTTTATCTTGCTTTACATCATTAGCAGAAGTATACCCTAACTTGCGTTCTTTGAGTGTAGGTATATCTTTAAATCTATCATCAAATTCCTCGAAGTTATCGCAGTCATCTAATAGTGAGTAAATGAAGTTATTGTATTTTGTAGGATCGTATCCTAATTCTTCTAAATGTTGTAATGAATCGCTAATCTTATTAAAAATAGCTGATTGGCTATCATATTTATGGTAATATTTTTTCTCTGCGACATCTGCAATTTGAGTCATAATATCAGGCTCAGGTATGTCTTGGGATGATATCCTTTCAATTATAGCTTTAGTTTCTTTACTAGAAAAACCTTTTTGTTTTAATTCCTTTATAGCAAGTTTTGTATTTGCTTTATTAATTTTAACCGTGCTATTTTCTGTTGCAGTTTTTGCCCCTATCCTTAAATTATCGGGTATATCTGTAGGTGTTGCCTTAGATCTATTTTTACTAGTAAAAAGATTTAAAAAAAAATTAACTATTCTGTTTTTCACTTCTTTTAACCTGTTTATAATCCTTCCGTTCCAAGTAGAAGTATTAGGTGCATTTTCAGCTTGATGTATTTGCTGTATTTGCTGATTATTTCTAGAATGTGGATTAATTCTATTTTCATCCATGATCTTATTCCTTTGCATTTAAGATGCATGATTATTTACTTATAATTTTCTAGGATTGTACGCTTTTCAGTTTTTTTATTCACTATACGATACTATAAAATAGAGTAAGTCTATCATTATTTTACAGCAAATTAGGTTAAAATAGCAAAAGCATTCTAAAAATAAAAAATATATAAATAGTATCCTTAATTCAAATTGTAACGATATACAAATAAATATAAATAATATTAAAAATTTGAAGGTATATAATAACAGCATGGATAATATAAGCATACTACCCCCTAATAACCCAGAAGATAACTTAGATCATGCTTTCAAGGGTATGTTTAATAATAAACAAGTAACAACTGTAAAGAAACGTCAATATATCAAACTTAGTGACGATCAACCATCAATTTTACCTCCACAAACAAGCAAAAAAACATTGTCAAATCGACGTGTTAGGTTAGTAAAAGGCTATGTGTCTAAAGCAATACGTAATAAAAAGATTGCAAAAACAACAGGGCATAAAAAAACAAACAGCACTAAAAATCAGCTAGCAGAAATAAATAAACAGTTATCTAAGATATATACAAAATGTATAAAATCTAAAGATAATCTAAAAATTAATAAACTATTAGATCAGTTTTCACAAGCAGTTGATACAACATACTCAGAACATAACTTGCCAACAGAATCACAGAAAAAAGTACTATATAACGCATATTTAAAGATGTCTGCTCATTATTTAGCAGTAGAATCTGTGGGTAAGTTATCAGATAACAATCTAGATATAAAACTTAACACTAAAGAATTGTATGATTTAATTGATTGTTCCATTGAAACTGATAGATTTTTAAAAAACAACATGAATGATACAGCTTATATAAGCGCACAAATGCAACAGCTCGTAGCTAAATCTTGCATTACTCCAGAAAAGAATGAATTTGTTTATGAAACTTGTTTATCTATATATAATAAACCTGAACCGCAGCTAGAACTAATAAAAGCTGAAAAAAAGCGCTCAGATTTATTAGATAGGGATGATTTGTTAGATAAAAAAGAGCAATTAAAAGCAGCAGATAGCAATATTCAAGGCATTAATTTGCAGTTACAACGTATAGAAAAAAATAAATTATCAACTCAAAAAGTATTTCTATCCTCAGTATTTAAGGAAAGAAAAAAAATAATAAATAACAGATTAGATAAAATGATAACCTCATATATTGATACAGTTCCTAAATCAGACAGAGATGCAACAGTAATAACTAGTAATATAATAAATATGATTAAAGATGATATGCCAGCAAAAAATAATAGCTTAGCAAACGATGTTATTATGAAAAGAGTAATGTTAATTTTGCAAAAAGATGATGAATTCGAATGTTAATTCGAAACCGTTATATCATATTTTTTACTATTTTGCACTACATTTTGAGTAAACCTTATTGACTAGTTGATTCCTTTGTATTGTTTATAGCATCTTACTATTTTTTACTATAAAATAATATTTTCTATAATAGAAAATTTATTGTAAACTCTCAAAATAAAATACAAAATATAAAACTAGGATGTAACTTTACAAATAATGTCATAGCTACTATTTTTAAATATATCAAAAGAGGAAACTAGTGTATTTTAAAAACGTTTTTATCTATGTAGCAATTGCAATTATATTAAGTGCTGGTATATATTCGATAACATTTCTTGATATTACTAAAGAGTTGTTAACCAAAAAAAACATAAAAGATTCACAAAGTAATCAGCCTAATTTTTTGTTAATTAATGCTAAATTGATAGAATTTAATAGTAATGGCTCTACAGATTATTATTTAGAAACAGCTAGAATGCAACAATATTCTAGCAGTAGTATAATGTATCTAGATACAATAAAATTTTATGATTACCATGATCGTAAGCCATATCTAGTTACAAAAATTAGTTCAAACTTTGGCAAGTTAGATCTAGATAAAAAATTATTAATTTTAACTAAAGATGTTGAATTATCACAAATAGGCAACGCAAACCTAGATGGATTGAAGATATATACTGATAGCTTAACCATTAATTATCATGATAAAGTTATATATAACGATGACCCAATTAATATAATCTATAAAGCTAGCAATATAACAGCAAAAGGGATCACAATTAATTATTTAGATGGCTGCTTAACATTTAAGCATAAAGTGAATACTACCTATACACGTGGCAGATGATTGTAAAGCAAAACACACTAATGAATATAGATTATCAGCAAATTGCATGTTGTGTTATTTTATTTATTTTAATTATATTTGTTTTAAATATAGTTTATTGCACATATAAACAAGGTATAGGGCCAACGCCTTCTTCTAGAAAAGTAAAAAAATATTTATTTAGTATTCTTCCAAATAAAGTAGA
>CAKNAD010000278.1 GCA_929200515.1 Candidatus Gorgonimonas leptogorgiae
GTTTGTAGTATCCTTTGTTAAAATTTGCATATCTAAATACAGGCTAATCCAAGATAGCTTCATGAACTCACGTACATTAATAAAATTTTGCTCTCCTTCTTGAATTTTTTTATCATCTTCACAATCGGTATATTCAGCATAGTTGATAGTAGCAACTTTAGCTATATCTACCAATGAATTATTAATACTCTCAGATAATTTTGTTGTTGAACTACCTAGAACATCATAAAAGCCATCGATGAAACCTTGACACCAAAGAGCTAAAGATTTTAGCTGAATATCCAATAAGTTATCATCTCCAGCGATAAATAATTCAGCAGTTAAATTGCTATCTTGTAAAGATATAATTATTTGACTATATAGTTCCAGAATATCAGATTTTAAATGTTTTAAGGCTTTATCTTGTCCGTAATAAGCAGATAAATAATCGATGCATTGGTCAAGGCTAATATTGTTATTGACAGTAATGCAACCGCTCAGATAACCATGTAGCTGAGAAATATCGAGTTTATAATATACCGTAGTAAATTTTTCTTTAAGCTGATTATAAGATATTGCAGCTTCATGCGATGTTGTGTTCATCTTTAATCTCATTAAATAATTGTTGAGATGTCTAATATACACTTTTTATCTAAAGGTGTATACACCTTTAATTTGGATAAAAGTGTAATCATTTTTTTGCTTGTACAATAGCTTTTAGTAGCATATTATGTTGCTCTGCTGTAGCATCATCACTATTTTTTAGTGTTACTGGAGAAATATAAATTGTTTGTAGTAATGGTAATAAGCGTTTAATAAAATCTGAATTTGGGTCTTCTTGAAGATTAAGATCAGCCATAAGTTGAATAATTACTTCTAACAGCGGAAATAAATATAATTGATTGATAGTTTCAACATAGCTAAATAGTCGCTTAAAGTTATCAATCTTCCTTGATGAAGATGCATCAGTTAGTTTTATATCCTGAGTTTGATCTAAGTCTTTATCTTGAAATAAAATAGATAACAACCCATGATTTAGCCCATTTTCTTGTAAAGAATCAAGAAAAAATTCAAGTAATTGTAGAGCTTTATTAAGTTGTTGTTCTTTAGTATCTAAATATTTTGAGTGCAATAATATAAATCTAGCAATTGATTCTAAGTACATTCTAGCCTTAAAAAAAGTATTTTTTTTATTGATATAATTTACAGCTAGTAAATCTGTTGCTAGGTCTTCGCATAGAGGAGTAGCATATTCTATAATTACAGCATCTCCTAGTATATTTTCTTGTGGATATTTTAGAAAAAAACAAATAGAAGACATATCGCATAATTCTGCTAAAGGTGTATCTTCATTAAAACCATGAGAAGCTATTGAGTTGAGTTTATGGTAATGTGTTAGTGGAATATCATCGTTGTTATTATGTAATTGTATCAATTCTTGGTATTCTATTTTATGCTTACAATAATATAAAATGCCGTTATCTAATTCTATATTTTCTAAAAGTCTTTTTTTCTTGGTATGATATCTTAAACTTATTTTTAATATAGACTGAGGCTCAGCTGTTTCAGTATTTAAAGAATTGTATGGTATTGCAATATCACAACTTGCACACATAAATTCTTCACTGGTTGGAATTAATCCATGTTGTTGTAGTAAGTAGTAGGAAACATCTTTTTTAATCAGTGGATAAAACATATGTTTAGGATTGTTTTTTATTTCTTCAAATAGATTGTTTTCCTTGTGATTATGACTACTATCACATTTTACTAATGTAATAATATTAGCTTCTTGTTTGCGATATTTTATTGCTAACCTCTGCATATAAATATTATCATTCTGATCTAAAAGTACAATTTTTTTACCTTTTAAATCTTCACTTCCTATATAGCAATCTAGTTTATTAGACTCTTTATGATATATATCAGATCTAAGTTGTATTTCAGTTAATAATAGTTTGTCTATATCCATGATAGAAATTCTATATCTATCATTATAGAGGCTTCGATTTATATCAATATCATTGTAGCTTTTTTGACTAGCAGGTGAAATAGCAGTATAGTCCTGAAAAAATTTACTTCCATATTCAGCAGCATATCTTGGTATTGAAATTGTATTCATATTCATAATATATCTTTGAAATAATCTAATTTAATTTAATTTAGATGTTAGAGAAAAATCTAAACTAAAAGTTCAAGTATGTAGCTGCTATCCTTTATTATTCTGCTTATTCTTTTTTGAAAAATATTTCTTTTCCATATCTTCGTTTGATAAAGATGTATAAATATTTATTTCACCTGTGGTATAGGATATTGTATCTATAGCATTTGTTAATATTTCTCTTAAGCTATTTATATTATTAATTTTTATAATTAAGCAGTTTTTAAGATGAAAACAGTTAATTCCAGATAATAAGCTCCAGGCTGACATTTTTAAAATATTATTAATTGCTTTAAAATTAAAGTTATTTTTATTTTGTGCGTTCAAGCTTAAAAATAAGTAATAAATACCTTTATTTTTGAGAATGCTAAAATATTGGTATTGATTATTAAGAATAGTTTCATGTATAGCAAAACTTAACTTAACTGACTCCACAGTTATTGCTTTATGCAAGTTAAGTATATCTATTAACGAATTACTATCAATAGCTGGGACTTTTAGTTTAATAAAACTTAAAGTTAAATCTTTATATGTTAATAAAAGTGTTTTATTGGTATCTAGAATGACGACATTATAATTTTGATATTTTTCACCTGTGGTGTTTAGTTGTAAACAACTCTCAAGAAAAAGTTGGTTATCATAAAAAGGATGAATAGCGAAACTACTGTTCATTATATCTTCTTTTTTGATTTTATTGTTGTTTAAATCTTCTATAGTTTCATTAATTTTCTTTATTTCATCTATTTCTGGTCTTTGCAAAGCATTATTAACTAATATGTTGCTAAACAAACCTAAAGAGATATCATCTGTATGTAATGCCGTCCATTTATAAAGCTTAGACATTAAGTTATCTTTATCGTGTAAAGTTAAGGGGCCTGTATATACATATAAATCATTTTTTGTATTTTCATCAATAAGAATTTTTCTCATTAGCTTCATTTTGGGTGTAACAGGCAAGTGATTATTGATCACTAGTAATGGAATACTTTCTGTAAATGGGTCGTCGTCATCATTTGATAATATAAATGATCTTATTGTAGCTAGAGAGAATAAAAAAGTTGGTATATAGCCATTTCTTCCGAGTTTAGCTGTATAAGAGTTAGATATTATAGCAAGGCTATATATTGGAAAAATATATTTATAAAACCCATAAAAAAGTATAGAAAGACGTTGTATTAATTCATTTGGTGTTATTAAAGTGTTACATCCTGAAAATAGCAAGCTTATAGATAACAAAGCACAAGCAGAATATAATAGTACATCAGAGTTTTCTATGTCAAAACAAGAAGATAACAAATAATTTACTAATAATATAGAAAAAAATGAATATTTATTGATTACAGTACATTTACATTCATCTGCAAAATAGTCTAGATGAGACATAGTATATTCAGATACATTATTAACAGCTTTTAGCAATTTTATTATAGGGGTATGTGTTATTTTGTACGGAGCAATTTGACTAGATGTTGTAGCTTCGTCATTTGCCATAGCTATTTGTAGGATAAACAAACACAGCAAGAAAAAAATATTATATACCTTAATTAGTTTTATTGTTAACATCATTAT
>CAKNAD010000279.1 GCA_929200515.1 Candidatus Gorgonimonas leptogorgiae
TTTTATGCAGTAAGAAAATAATATAAAAGGTAGATAATATTACTAAAAAATGTATTTTCAAATAGAAAGTGTGTATACACCTTCAAGTAGAAGGTGTATAACTTTATTTATGACTCATGTTTGTGAGAACTAGCTAATTCATCAGTTAAAATATGGGCCGCTTCCATTAAAACGCTTCTGCTAGCTTCTTTTTCAAAGTCATACAGTTCATTTGCTTCTTTCAAGCTTGCTACCATAGGCCTATTGGTGTTTTGCAATAATTGATTTACTATAGACAATTCTTCTGTATCTCGTTGCTGTTTTTGTTGCTGCATTAAATCTTTATTTAACGGTATTTGTAAAGTATCAGGGATTGACTGTTTAAATTCATTTATTTGTTCTATATATGTAAAAATAGGGTTGTCTTTTTTCCTTGCGTAACTTTGATCGTTTAATTCATCTAATAAAGCTACTGGAAATTTTTTTACAGTAAGTTTTTCTGATACTGTAATATCATCATATGTTTTACTATGAGGAATTAAAGCTTCACTACGAACTTCAGAGCTTTTCATATTAGTAATAAAAATATCTGGCTTTACTCCTATAAGGTTGAGAGATTTACCCATGGAATCATAAGCTACAAATGTTATTTTACTTAAAGTACCATAACCTACATCTATTTCCGATGTGGCCACGCATTTACCAATAGTCCTTTCCCCTACTACTAAACCTCTTTGATAAACTTGAACAGCACGAGCAAATTGTTCGCTTGCAGAGCAAGAGAGGCTATTAACTAAACATATAATAGGTTTATTATAAGTAGTTTTAGGGTAACAGTTATTTTTATATAAAATTGAGTCTAATTTTTTTTCTCCTATACACCTTGCATTATATGCATAATATCTTTCTATAAAAATAGCAATTAGTTTATTATACTCCTTGAAACTACCACCGGGGTTATTACGCAAATCGATAATTAAACCAGCAGAAGTTTCTGAAAAATCAAGGTTATTCATTAATGTTACTACATCCTCTGCTACACCATTAAGGTTTTCTGCTTCTGTGCTAGAGTGATAAAATATGGGTATTTTAATTACACCAATTTTATATTTTGTATTAGAGGGTGCATGGAATGTTTCTATCATTTCACTTGATGGTCTTTGTTCAGTAAGAGCCATATTCTCTAATGCTAAATCACAGATAAAGGTTTTATTTGGTTCTAAGATATCTGCTATTACTTCACATTGTACAGTTTTATGACCTTGTAGGTATGCATCACATAAGCCTAAATTTTGCATTTTCGTAGCATCATTAAAATTCTTACTATTATTAAATGCTATAGATTTTATTACTTGGTTTTCTTTTAAAGATTCACTGTTAGCAGCTGGTGAATTAGGATCTATTTTAGTTATCATAAAGCCATAAGGGTGTTTTTTAGTATTAAATCCAGCACCGAAATGCGCAGCATGTCTAAACTCCTGAAAATGTTCATGTGATTTTGGCGATCTATACAGTGTTCGATATTCTAATCTAGCTACAGAATTTATAAGGTATTCAAAAGTATCATCAGTTTGATATGCCACAGTCTCTAAAGATTCTTTTGTATACTTCTTTATTAGTTTATTTACTATCTCTGTATTATCATAACCATATAATTGCAGAAGCATAATATCTTTGTATAGATAATTAAGCCAATACTCTGTTTGCTCTGATTTTTCGAGCCATGGAGCTTCTTTTCGATCAAAGTCTATTATTTCATTAGTTGTAAGTTTATTATTATCAATACCTTTTTCAAGTTCTAATAATAGAACTGCTATTTTATGTAACTTACGATCCATGACAAGATAAAACATTTCAAATCCTAGTCTTAAATTACCAGTTTGTATATAAGTTAAAAAAGTATCTTCATGTTGTTGAAAAAACTCAATATCATCTTTAGTAAAATACAATCTATGAGGATCTAATAGCTTTATATAGTTCCAAAAAACAGCTGTAGAAGTTATTCTAGGATTACAAAAAGTATTCTGCGAGGTTGTTGTTGGATTTAACCTAGTATCTCGAAAATATGCTGTAAGATCAAAAAACTCGTACCATCTCTTTCTAGGTGGGTTTGTTAATATATCACAAATATCTAGAGCTGTTTTTTGGTGTTTTGCTGATGGTTGTACATGTTTAGAAGTTTTAATAGCCTCTGTTGTTTTTATAACTCGAGTTAAAGGAAATAAAAAATGTTTTGCTACAAGAGAATCTTCGCCACTATCAGTTAAAAATTTTTGTTGATTAATTGCGGTTACTTTATGCTTAGTACCATTTATATCTTTGATTGGATTTGACGTATCCGCATAAGTAGTTGTCTGAGTATTTACAGAATTAGGTTGAATATCATTATGCAGAGGTTTGTTATGATTGGGATTACATCTTGTAACTAACGGCATTTAAAACATCCTTGTTAATAATTTAAAAAATAGTTTGCTACTAGTAGCCACTTATTTAAAATATAATTGAGCCGAGATTATACCATAAATTACATTATATTACAAACCTCATTTAATTTATTGTATTTAAGAAATTTTAACCTAATAATTAACTGATAAAACAGAGGCTGTTTAAGATTACGAGTTATAAATGAGCTTAGATTAATATTTAAACTGCGATAGTTTAAAGTTAATCATGAGTTATGTTTGTGAGCGCTAGCTAATTCATCAGTTAAAATATGGGCCGCTTCCATTAAAACGCTTCTGCTAGCTTCTTTTTCAAAGTCATACAGTTCATTTGCTTCTTTCAAGCTTGCTACCATAGGCCTATTGGTGTTTTGCAATAATTGATTTACTATAGACAATTCTTCTGTATCTCGTTGCTGTTTTTGTTGCTGCATTAAATCTTTATTTAACGGTATTTGTAAAGTATCAGGGATTGACCGTTTAAATTCATTTATTTGTTCTATATATGTAAAAATAGGGTTTTCTTTTTTCCTTGCGTAACTTTGATCGTTTAATTCATCTAATAAATCTACTGGAAACTTTTCTACAGCAAATGGTTCTGATACTATAATATCATCAAATGTTTTACTATGAGGCGTTAAAGTTTCGTTTTTATCTTTAGAACTTTTAATATTAGGAATAAAAACATCTGGTTTTATTCCTATAAGATTATGGGATTTACCCATAGCATTATGCAGTGTAGATGTTACTCTCTTTAAAGTACCATAACCTACATCTATTATATTTTCTCCCACGGCTTTACCAAAAGTATTTTCTCCTACTATTAAACCTCTTTGAAAAACCTGTATAGCACTAGCTAAAATTTCACTGGCGGATGCAGTGTTGTTATTAACTAAACATATAATAGGTTTATTATAAGTAGTTTTAGGATGAAAGGTATGTTTCTGTAATTTTGATTCTAATTTATTTTCTCCTATACATTCTGCCTTATATGTATAATAGTTTTCTAAAAAAATAGGAATTAACTTTAGAAACTCCGTGATGTAACCACCAAGATTATTACGCAAATCGATAATTAAACCATTAGAAGTTTCTGAAAGATCAAGTTTATTAATTATAGATGTTATGTCTTCTGATACAGTATTAAGTTTACCTTCTTTTGTCTTATCTCTATAAAAGTAAGGTACTTTAATTACCCCAATTTTATATTTTGTATTGGAGCGTTCATGTGATATTTCTATAATTTCGCTTGATACTTTTGTTTCAGGAGTAACC
>CAKNAD010000280.1 GCA_929200515.1 Candidatus Gorgonimonas leptogorgiae
CAATTATAGCTAGATAAATTACAGGCTTAAGCATGATCATACTTCCTTGTATACTAAATAAAAATATAGCTGGTGTTATAAATTAATTTAATTTATTGAAAATAATAGAATTGCACTGGTAATTCTTCAATTTAATTTAAGTGGGTTTGATTATAAGCCGCGCAATTCTTTGTGTCAATTTTATTTAAACATTTTCTTAGAATTTCTTTAAAGATATTAATCCTCTTGAATCTTATTTCTAAATGCATTTTATTGTATACCATTACTTATTTTATCTAATCTCCTATTTTTAACTGACTAAAATTTAAAATACTTCTTTAATACTCTAATACAGCTGATTTAGTTGGCAATATTAATAAAGGCTTGCTTTATTTAGGATTATCTGTTAAAATAGCCTTAATTCTAGACGTACTTATTTTTATTAGGATATTAAAAATATGAGTAGATTAAGGACTATTCTACCATCTACAAAGTGGTATCAATACTATATAAACCCATTTGAATTAATAGGCTTGCCTGATAAATACTCTAGTATTGACAATATCGATTCCAATCAAATAAAAAAATTAAAAAAACTATTATTGCAAGAAATAGAGCTAGAAGATGGCAAGATTACATGGATGCCGAATTTAACTATAGATAAAGCTAAAGCGCTAAATGTATGTAATGAACTACATGATAAAAATTTTCTAGAATTTCACTTAAATGTTTTTAACAATAAACCATTATTAAATTTTTTGTCTAGAGGTGATTGTACTTGTTTTGATGTAGATTTAGAAAATATATTCTTAGTTTTTAAACAACAAAAGAAAATATTTAATGATTGTACAGTATTAATACTTATAAATCAATTCAATTTAGTAGTTGCAGAAGCTATCAAAACTAAGCAATTTACCACTATTAATCAATTATTTAATTGTAGGCATTGGGTTCCGAGTTCAAAATTACATCTCTTAACCAAATCAACTTCATCAATAATAAATAAGAATATAAAGCATTTAGAAAAAATTCTGGATAAAACAAAATATCAAGCTATTCATTGGAGAATGCTTAGTAAAATATTATATCAAAATTCATTATTCAATATAATAAATGAATTACCACAGGATTTATTTTGGGAACAGCAAGAGAAAACATTAGAATTACTCAATTATATAGCCGTTGCTCTTGCTAATAAAGACAACTTTACAATAGCAGTTCAAATATTAGAAGTAGCACAACAGTTTAGTTTTAAATCCAAAAAATATGATAAATTAATTACAGAAAATCTACAAATAATCATTAATAAACGTTTTGCAAAAGATAATAAAACAACAATACCACATAATAATCATAATAATACTAAATTTAAAGATCCTACTGTTACAACAATAAACAAACATTTAAAGAGTTTAGAGAAAATTCTAAATAAAGCAGAGCATCAAGTTATTCATTGGAGAATGATTAGTAAAGTATTACATCAAAATTTACTACTTGTCACAATTAATGAATTACCTCAAGATTTATTTGTAGAGCAGAAAGATAAAGTATTATCATTACTAAATGCAATAGCAATTACTGTTGCTAATAAAGATAACTTCACACTAGCGGCACAAATATTAGAAGCAGCACAACAGTTTAACTTTAAGTCTAAAAAATATGATGCATTAATTGCAAAGAATCTACAAATAGTAACTAAGAAATGTTTTGCTAAAAATAATAAAACAATAATTTCGCATAACAAACATAATAACAGTAATCAATTTAAAAAATTTACCATTAAAAACAACCAAAAAAACACAAAGCAAAACACTAAGAAAAACACTAAAAAAGAAGATCCATACTCTGATAATTATTCAACGACAAATAAATGGTTTTATCTCCCAATAATTATCTTAATTTTTGCATTTTTAAGCTTATTCTTTGTATGAAATATTTTTTTACTAAACCAATTTATGAATCTAATTTATAGGATTATTTGTATCCAACTTCTATATCTACAAGGCTACTTATATAATTTCAAGTATAAATATCAGGTTAAATCTATATAAATCAAATATATTAGAAAAAATAGCCAAATTTTATACATCTACTCATCTACTGATGATTTAGTTGCTAATATTAAAAGCTTGCTTTATTTAGGGTTGTTTGTTATAATGCCTGCAACATGCCTAGATAGGGTTACTTGTTTTTATAAGGATGTTAAAAATATGAGCGCATTAAGGACTATGCTTCCATCTGCAAAGTGGTATCAATATTATATAAACCCATTTGAATTAATAGGTTTACAAGGTAAATACACTAGTATTGATGACATTGATTCAAATCAAATAAAAAAATTAAAAAAACTATTATTACAGGAAATAGAACTAGAAGATGGCAATATTTCATGGATGCCTAGTTTAATTATAGATAAAGCTAAAGCGCTGAATGTATGTAATGAACTACACGATAAAAACTTGTTGGAATTTCACTTAAATGTTTTTAACGATAAACCATTATTAAATTTTTTATCTCGTGGTGAGCATAGTTGTTTTCAAAAAAACATCCAAATTGTCTCTTTAGATTTTAAACAGCAGCAAAATATATTTAATGATCTCACAGTATTAATACTTATAAATCAATTCAATTTAGTTATTGCAGAAACGATCAAAGCTAAACAATTCTCTCTTATTAAGCAATTATTTAATTGTAAGCATTTAGTGTCAAATTCAAACTTGCACCTGTTAACTAAATCTACTGCTGCGACACTAAACAAACATTTAACTAATTTAGAGGTGATTCTAAACAAGGCAAAAAACCAAGATATTTCTTGGTATATGGTTGATAAAATACTGTACAAAGATGCACTCTTTAACATAATTAATGAATTACCCCAAGATTTATTTAAAGAACAGCAAGAGAGAATATTAGAATTGCTGAATGCAATATCTGTAACTATTGGTAATAGAAAATCTAACATTTTATTAGAAAGCAAAATTTTAAAAACAGCACAGCAATTTAGTTTTAAATCTAAAAAATACGATACTTTAATCACAAGCAATCTACAAATAATAACAATTCATATAGGCTTTGATAGTTTAAAAGAAACTTTAAATAAGGCAAAATATCAAAATATTTCTTTAAACATGATTTTTAAAGCATTATTTGAAAATAAGCTAATCAAGACAATTAAAGACTTACCAGAAGATTTGTTTTTCCAGTATCACAACACAATGCTACAACTTCTTAACGCAATAGCTGTTGTTACTGCAAATAAGAATAATTTTACATTAGCAATACAAATATTAAAAACAGCACAAAATCTTAGTTTAGGCTATGGAGAGATAGACCAATTAATTGTAAACAATCTACAAATTATAGAAAAAAACCAACTATATACTGGTAACTCTTTAAAAGGAAGAGCTTTCAACGTACTTAGTATAATAGCAACCTATGCTATATTAGTTGCTGTTTTTGGGTTTTTAAGCTTATTATTTGGATAAAATATTTTTTCTTTTTTTAAAACTAATTTAATAACATTAAATTTAAACTATTATCATTTATTTACAAGGATTTAATTTATGACACAATATGCACTTCCTAAATACTTTCGTGACTTGCTTAATAATCTTTTTGAATTAGAGAAAAAAACAGTTGATGCTATTGATGCTCAACAATTGCAACAAGAAATTAAAAAGCAAGCTAAAGAATTAAACAACCTAAAAC
>CAKNAD010000281.1 GCA_929200515.1 Candidatus Gorgonimonas leptogorgiae
GCACTAATTGGTAAAAAAAATTAAAAATATATTTTTAAATTTTAAATTTTAAATTTTTCAGAAAATTAAATGTACTACAATATTTTCACAGAATATAATTTTTCTGTGACAAACTGTTGAGAAAGCATACGTGAATAAACAGCTAAATCAACACTAGTATTAAATTAATTGGCAATATTGCAGAATTTCTTCGATAATTTGCCTCAAACTTAATATTTTCACTTAATGCTAAAATAATCCAAGTATTTTTTAGATATAATAGGCTCAAAATTAAATTTATTTGCCATGTATTAAAGCATCATTTATAACTTTATAGCTTGTTTGATGAGTACATCTAGTTTATCTTGTGCTGTCTTTTGAGTACTCTCTAATTCCTCAGCGTAATTCAATAAATTTATTAAAGGATTTATATCTCTGTTATGCAACTTGTTGTATGTTTTTAACACCATTGTTGATACTATTTTATGTAACTCGCTACCTTGTTTTTTATAATTATAAATACATAGATTGTTAAAAAAGTAAGCTTCATTAGCATCACTTGTAATAACATCATTATCATCTATATAATCATCTGTTGGTTTTTGGCTTATCCCTGACTCATATACTTCTTCTATTGTGACTGTATTGTCATTAGGTTTATCTATAAATGAATCTGGATATTTTTTTACGGTCTCTTTATCTAGATCAGATATTGATAAGTCTGGAAACTTTCTATATATAGTTTCATCAATTATTTTATGAATCTTTTTTTCTGTATCATCTAATTTTTCTTGATCTTTTAGAGCTTCAACTATGTCTGGGTGTAACTTATAGTCTTCCTCAGACATAGACAGACAAAGCCCCGATGGTAATTCTAATACTTGTTTATTTTCTTTAAGATTAAGCGTTGGCACTGTTGGTTTATCTGCCTCAGGTTGCATGCTATTAACATTAGATTGCAATGGCTTTGCTTCATGCCTACTTTTATAAATTGTATCTTCAGTTTTATGATTACTTGGCTGCACTTCAGCAATAATAGCTTGAGTTATTGGTTTTATATTGTTTCGAGCTGTTGTTAATTTATAATCACGAAATAATGTAATTAAATCTTGATCATCTCGTATTCCTGGCGGGCCATCAACGTCACAATCAGGCTCATCGCTAAGCTCATCAGATAAATATTGTATATTGTTATCGCATTTAATACCCTTCTCAATTAAGCATAATACTTCTAACAGTAACTTACTTTTGCAAGGATCATCTGCATATGCGTTAGACATAACATTTTGTGATAATATCATAAAAGATACTAGTTTTTGTTTTTGGTCTTCAGTTGCTTTTGCATATAAAAATGAAACTATTGCAGATAATTTACCAAAAGAACGATCTGGATCAAAAACACAATGAAAGGTAAGCAATAACCCTATAAATGTCTTATCTGTTGTTGATACTACATTCTGTCCCTTAGAGTGCATATAGTTTCCCATTATTAGATTTAAAGTCTTTTTTAGCTTGAAATCATTACTAATTATGCAATTTAGCATCTTAATATTTATGTTTTCAGCACTACTACTATGTTCAAGTACATCTTCAATGCTATTTGCTAGTAATTTTCCTTCATTTTGTTCTATAATTTTTTTAAGTTCACCTTTGCTATTTAATAAACAAGTAGATACATCTTCTGTTAATTGTTTTTGTAGCTTTTCAACATTTGCAAGGGATGCAGCTTGTTGGCTTTCTTGTGAAAATAACGCTAAAAATTTACTAAAATCATTACTTATATAATCTTTAAATAATATGATAGGGTTTTCAGTTAATGCAGATCTCCTATCGGTTATATTGGTAGGGCTCATACCTATTGCCCCAAATGCTGTAGCTGAAGTTGGAGAATTGATACCTTTAAAAGTACTAGTAGTTGTTGTGAGAGCTTGAGTTTTTTGTGAAGGCACTAGAGGTTTCAATCTATTACAGCTGTTATTTATAGGTTGCATATGAAATCCTTATCTATAGACGTGGCAGTTGAAAATGCTAGGTGTATAAATGCAAAAAAAGTTATTTTTTAATTAATATGGCCTGCCTGTTAACACAAACTTAGCGAGGCAGTATACTACATTATATCTAGCTAACCTGTAAAGCGGTGCATCATCGATAATAATTCTGGCTTTATTCAATAAGAAATAATACATTGATATAAATATAAATTTATGTCATAATTGCCTCGATTATTTTTTTATAGGAGATATACCCTAATGGCAAAAGAAGAAAGCATAGAGATTGAAGGAACCGTAGTAGATAGCCTACCTAATACTATGTTTCGAGTTGAGTTAGAAAATGGTCATGTTGTGACTGCTCATATCTCGGGTAAAATGCGTAAAAACTATATCCGGATACTAACAGGCGATAAAGTTAAAGTAGAAATAACACCTTATGATCTTACTAAAGGCCGTATAACATATAGAGCTAGGTAATATAATAATAAAATATATTTTCTAGTTGCAAGCATGCAATTTCAGAGTATTATAAAAAAGTAAACTTTGTATTGATTTATTCTACAGCGAATACTAGGTATTTTTGCAATATTTCACCTTAGATTTAAATTTTTTATTTAGCTCTGAAAAATTATACCTGAAAGCAAAAACCAAGCACACAAGCATTACTGCAGAATATAATTAGATATAACTAACAGGAAGAAAAATACAAAGTTTTACATTCAAGACCTATAACAAATTAATTAAGCTCTATTATACGCACACTATAAGCTTGAAGCCCCTTATAACCCTTGTTTATTAAAAACTGTACTTGCTGACCCTCTTTTGGCTCTATAGCATTAGAATTAACAAAAGCGCGATGATGCACAAATAAATCGTCTCCTGTATTTCGTGAAATAAAACCAAAGCCTTTATCAGTATTAAACCATTTAATCGTACCATACTCTCTATTTTTAATTTTTTCTTTTTTATTATTGCTTTTAAATTTAAAAAAAGCATAAATGCTAACGAGTATTTTTACCCATACTCCAATAGAAAGAAATATAAATGAAAGCAATACGCTATTTTTTAAAACAGAATCACTAAAAAAAGTAAACATAATAGATAATATCATCGCAACCACAATGCACCCAGAAGATATTAAATTTAGCGTCCATGAAACTGTTCTTGCTTTATATCTAGTAGCTTTTGCTGCTACTGAAATACTTACATAGCTGATACACACAATTAATAAAGTATTTATAAATTTTAAATATTTATAATCCTGTATTAAGATTAACTGTACTTCAGTAAAATCCAAGCTTATTACAAACGACAAAGCACATCCAAAGACACCTAATAATATATGAAATATAGTTAAGTAGTTCACAATACATTCCTATTATTTTTTAAAATCCGTTGTTTTCTAGTAATATTTATAAATGATATACCCTAAATACATTTATACTGCAAATTATATACACTTTCCACTCGAAGATACATTATTAACAATCATGAAATTTAGCATATCCACCTACCATACATGTACATGACAACTTATATTGCTGTGTTTCAGAATTATAACTAAAATCAATACCTAATTGTATCTATATACCTCTTATACATCAAGATACATTTTTTTAACAGCTAACTTTATTTTTTTTCAGGTGACATGCTCCCCTCCCTAAAGGAAGGGGCTTCCTAATTCATAGCGAAGTGCTT
>CAKNAD010000282.1 GCA_929200515.1 Candidatus Gorgonimonas leptogorgiae
ACTGGTTTCACAGGGGCATTTACGATATTTTCTACTTTTTCGTTAGATATTTTTCGGCTGTTACAAAATAAAAACTTCTTGCTAGCAACAACACTAGGATACTATAGTAGTCGATGGTTGTTTAAATAACAACATATATTTGGAAATGCTGATTTTCAGCAAGTGATTATAAGCTTTTAACTAAGGCAGTATTTCGCAATGAGATAGAGCAAGTATTATATAATTTACTCACATAAAACTAACAAAAATTAATAATAGAAAAAATAATATATCTTAATATACAAGATTTTAATTATTAAAAAATATTTGATTCAAAGGAAAACATAATAAGAATAATAATTAGTAGCCATTCTTGTTTTTTATTAAAAGTCATATATAAAATCCTGTATTTAATATGTTGTTTAATTCTATTGTTTTTATAGGAAAACTAATGAAAAATAAATATAATAAATTCTTCCTTAATAATAATTATATCTTTGATATAGTAAATCTTGTAGGGTTACTATTGTTAACTTTTTTTTATAATTTAAATGCACTAGCTAGAATAAACCAAGTAAAAGCACCACAAGAAAATAAGTTTATCGCTCAACATCTAGCTATTTTTTTAGATGTTAACCAACATGGTTCTACTTCAAACACTATTTACTCACCTGTTTCCATACAAAACAACTTGATTGTTTACATTAATATTATGTGTGGCAATTATGCAGAATTTGCAATAAAAGAATTAAATGATTTAGGGATATATGGATACAAACAAATGTGTTTTTCTGATAATAGCGACAGCTTACAATATCTAACAGCTATATTAACTAAAAACTATATAACCGAAATTCAAAAAAAACAGTTATATGGGTTAAATATTTTAGTAGGCGATCCACTGCTGTGTTCTGATTTACAAATGGATTTACCAGAAGAATTTAGACAGCAATTTAATATGGTTTTTAATAAAATTTTTGGCACTACTAAACTATCAGAAACTATTTTTTTTGATGATTCAAGAAACACATCACCATATAATTTAAAAATTGTTTCTGCTATAAAGTTTTACGGTTATTTAGAATATGGTTATTTTTCTTCTATAGGAAATAAAAGCTTCCTTACAGAAAATAACAAAAAAATAACAACTGAATTTCTTTTTGCTAAAATTAATAATACTAAAATTATATATAAGGATGGCTGGAAAGCAGTACGCTTACTTTACAAAGGGAGGTACTCAATTGATATAATTTTACCAAAGAAAGCTAACAAGTACTCTACAGCTAAACAAAATCAAGTTATATATAAATTAATAAAATTACTAGGTGATGAAGCTAATAATAATTATAATAACATAGTAAAAATTAGCATACCTAAGTTTACAATCAAACAAGCTGTTGATGTAAATATAGAAACTATATATAATTTATTTTCGGAAAATGATATAGCAAAGTTTAAAAAATTCTTTAATATCCCTAACGATACATCTCTTTTTAAATTACATTCAACATGTTGTTTTGACATAGATAAACAAGAAGTACTCGATAAAAAATTAACTACAAAACGTTCAACAACTTTTTCTTCTTTTTTTAAAATGAAAAAATTTAATGTCAATAGACCTTTTTTCTTTGTGATATCAGAAGTAAGACCTGTTGTTGATAAATCAAACAACTATAAACGGAGTTACATAATAAATAATATATTAATGATAGGTAAAATAAAAGATCCGTCTATAAAAGAAAAAGATTAGAGCGTATTTTAAGAGGGTGTTACAAATCCCGTGTATAGATATTTAAACATCACTACAACTTAAACTTTTCTGTCTTGCCGTGCAGGGTGGTGGTCGATTTTTACTACATGATGCTCTAGTATCTTGTGATATATTATCTTCAAAGAATTTTTTTGCTTGGTAAAAGCTATAGCTTCTCCCTCTTTGCGCTATTTCTGCACTAGAATGATCTTCTTTTTTTGTTACCCTGTCATTAAATAAGTTATAGCTTTTACAAAATCCTGTGCTGTTTTTTCTTTTTCCCCATATGGGTGAATTTTCCATGTAAAAGTTTGCATCTTTCATAATTATAACAAAGCAATCAAACTCTTTTTTATTTTTTATTATAACAAATTCTTCGTTTCCTTGTTTATTTATTATGGTAACATATCGTTTATTAGCAGGGATATATCCTGTTTTAGGAAGTTGTGGCAAGGCAAAAAGTGCAGGAAAATTATCCTGTAAATTAGAACTTGGATTGCCTGTATCATCTCCATGCATAAACATATTGACACCTAATGCATTATTAAGCAAAGGGAGTATCTTGGTAACTCTAGGGGTTGTGTTGCCAAGTTGTTTATCAGATTTTTGATTTATATATTTGGCTTTATCTTCAGGGCTTAAATTCTTATTTTCAAAGACACTCATATTTACAGTTCTAGAATCCATTCCATTCTCAAAAGCTTTTTCTATAGGCACAGCAAGCGAAAATAAATCGTAGTCAGGAATTATTAGTTTGCCACTATCTGCATCTGCCATAACTTCAAAAGGTTTGTTATCTTTTCTATGAAATATAGCATATTCATTGTTGCCACAATATTTGGCAACGAATTCATCAATAGTTCCAGTAGATGTTGTTACATAGATGATAACTTCATTTTTTTTTAATAAAGATGTTTCTAGAACCGAATACTCATCACGCAATTCAATAATTCTATCTTCTTCTAGTACTAACTGCTTGCTAATACAAGATCCATTATTTATAAGCTCTTCGTTGCCTTTGTTATAATACTCAATTTGCTCTTTTTTTGTAGGGTCGCCACCACATAGTTTACTGTAATTTTGATCTCTAGGAATATATCCTGCACCAGGTCCACGATCAGCACTTTTAGCTTTAAGTGCGATACCTTTTGCTGTACCAGTAGCATAGAGTGCTAAAGATTGAGCTGATGTTGGAAATGGTCTGATACCAATAGCTAAGTCTTCACTTTGTGCCACAGTTAGTATTTTCAGTGCGTGTATCGGGTGAATGCCTATGTTATGCTCTTTGAATGTGCTTGCTATATAGTTATAGTATTCATAATCAGTATCAAATTTTTTACATTTGTTATTTGTAGGCGATATATCTGACTGTTTAGTTTCAACTACTTGATGGCCAAAAATATAGGACAAACTCTTATAATTTGATATTGCTTTAGGCATATAAAATCCATATTAAAATACATGTATCAGAAAATTAACATCCTATTAAAAATAATAATACTATCATTACCCATATATTTAAAGCAGGTAAAAAAAATAGTTCCCCTTTGATTAGCTACTATTAACACATTTTGGTTGTTAACTCAAGTTACGTAGTAGAGAAATTAGTATACAAAGAAGTAATGAATATTAAAATGATTAACTACGATGAGTATTAATTAGTATATTAAAAAATAATTGTAATTAAATAACTGTAGTAAATAGCTTAGAGTTAATATTGTAGCTAGAGGTGTATAAATTATTTTAATAGAAGCTGTATTAAGAAATAGCTATGGGATGTTATACTAGCAGTTTTAAAACTGCTAGTAGTTCTGAAAAAAGGATCTTCAGGTAGAAGGTGTTATACACGTGTATATACAAGTGGCAGTTGGAAATGCGGGTTTTCAGCAAGTGATTATAAGTTTTTAGCCA
>CAKNAD010000283.1 GCA_929200515.1 Candidatus Gorgonimonas leptogorgiae
TGTAGCTAAGTCAAGATAATTCATAAATAGCCAATCAACCATTGGTTTATTTAGCCCGTAGCGTCTTAATAATATTTTATATAGCTCATTGTTAGATATTGGCTCTAATTTAACTTGGGTCATTCTATTCATAAAAGCCGGAGATAACTGTTCTCTATTACTATAAGAAGACGGATTAACAGTAGCAAATAACATAAAGCTAGGGCTGGCTCTACCTGTTAAAATAGCGTTAAATAAACCTTCTAAGTAACGACTAGGTAATAAATTTATTTCACTAATTATTACTTTTTTGCCATTTTGCATTGCATCAGCTATAAGTTCTTGCGTTTTATCGTATTGGTTGGGGTTAGCATTTATATGAATAAATTTATGCTCTTTGCTTTCTTGTTGTTCCCATAAATCTAACACTGCGGTTAAAACAATGTCTTTACCCCAACCCGCTGGGCCTTCTACCCATAAACCACGTCTTCCTTGTAAATTTGATTGACTATCAATAAATAACCAATAATCCTTAACCAGTTTTTTTACTGCTATACTAAATAAATCTAATTCTGGATGTTTATACGTTAATTGATTAAAAAAATCTTCAAATTTTTTATCTCGATTCAATAAAATTGAACTATCAAGTTCACTAATAGCAAATTTAGTTTTATATGAATTAAATATTTTTTTTAACTTTGACTTGTCAGTTACACTACTGGTTAATATCTCTGTAAAGCCTTCCCAAGCTAAGCTATATACTTGAGGCAATTCTATATTAGTACCATGATGATCTATAATTTTATTGATTCTTGCGAGAATATCGTGTAAATCACGTGGTCCTAAATCATTATCTATAAATTTGCTATATTCATTATATAAATAAAGTGTTGCCTTAATAATTTCTGCTTTTATATTTTTAGGTAAATCTGCTGTTAATGCTGGTTTGATAATTAATTCTGCTAGCTCGGTATCTGTCATGGTTTGATAATGCAAAGTAAGCATTGTCGCACTAATTGCATTATCCATATGCCTACCATCGTAATTTTCTGGATTGCCAGTAATAATTACTCGGTGTTTCTCTGATAACCGATAAGCTTTACCAGCATAACTAAGTTGTGGTGGTGAATTGGTTAATCCGGCTAGAGGAGCGAGAACGCCATCTTCAACCAAGTTAGCTTCATCTAAAATTAGTAATGGTGGGTTGTCGTTCATTGCCCATTTTAATAGTGGACCTGCAACAAATTCTGTATGAGCATCATCATTAACATGTTGTAATTGTTGAGAACCAAACAAATCGCTAGCTTTAGTTTGCGGACCTAAACTTAATATCAAAGGTTCTGGCATATTTTCATAGCCATAATTTTTTAAATTAGTTACTACAGCTTGTGCCATATGGCTTTTACCTACTCCTGCTAAGCCTTGTAAAAAAATTATTGGATGTTGTTTTATTCTAGCTGCAAGTCGTTGTTTTTTTCTTGATTGTTTTATTGAAATATTCACTTGAGATGCAACTATAGTAGATGCTAAGTCGCTCAATTCAGTTTGTAAAATATCTTCTGGAAAAATATTTAATAACAACTTATAAACTTCATTAATTGCTTGTTGCTGTTGATGTGGATATTTTTGAATGATCTGATAAATATCAAATGCATAATCTTTAGCAACTAGGCTAATAGAGTCAGTTTTTTTTAGTTTATCTGAAGCAATAAACATTGCATTTGTTATAGCAGCAACTATAGATCCATTATAGCAACAAATATATTCTTTAGTATCATCTTCAGTTATATCAAATTGAGTAACTATTTTTTGTTTTTGACCATCTGCTACTACAGATAACATAATATTTGCTAGTTTATCTAGCAATTTTTTGTCGTTTACTTCTGCAAAATTAATGTCTGTTAGTTTTTTGCCTATATGTGAAAAATATATAGGTGAACAATGCCTTGCTAATAACCAAAAATCTTTAGATAATGAATTTCTAGTTGCATTAGGGTTTTGAGATATCCAATTACGCAAAGCTTCTGCATCTACTGCTTGCTCATAATTATCATCTGGCATTATAGAGCGTATTTGAGTTTTTAAGTAACTATAAAAAGCAGGGTTGTCACGATGCTGTTTAGCAAATACGTTATGAGCTGCTTTACGATAATGTATAGGTAGTAATTCTTCAGCTTGATCTTGCTGACGTTCTATTTCTGATTGTTTAATAAACATATCACTAAGTGTTTTACTATCTTGTGCTAATACAATATTATTTGCTGCCAGTTTTTCTAATATTCGTTCGATAAATTCTGTAGTATTAGTTTGTTCTGTTGTAGGATTGACAATTTCCGTTTTTGAAACGCTTTGTAATAATTTTGGTAGTTTAGCCTGGTTAATGTTTTCAGGTAATAAGATGCAAATATTATTACTAGCAATAGGTATTTTATTACCGTTTAAGAATAAATAACTAGGCTCAATAAGTAAACTTTCAAATTGTTGTAATATTTGTGGGTTGGTTTCTAAACCATAAAAAGATACCCGCTTACCTTGCTTGATTGCTGTTAGCAATTCTGTATCTTGAGTTGCAAAAGTAAAATTTTCTTGGCTAATAAGACTAATATTTTGCCATATATCTAGCCAATTAGTATCAGGAGTTACTTGATATACCAAACCTTGGTTATTTAGCTGAGCTAATGCTTCTACTTTATGCTTGTAGGTTTTACATTGCAATGTACTGGTTAAGTTATCTTGCATTAATTTATTAATAGTTACTATAGAGCTATTACTAGCATCGATAATTTTAGGTGCATTATTCCCTAAAACCGATACTCTATTTAATAAATTTAACCACTGTTTTTTGGTTAGATCTTCTGTAATTAGCAAATAGTTACAATCTGCTGTTAAAATGGCAAGCGTATCGGTAGCAATAACAATGTCATCCTGTAGTTGATTATTAACTAAAATACTTTCTAGATTATACGAATTAATAATAGCTAGATGCTCAGCATTTAAGCTATCTATAGTTTCAGCTTGAATAACATATTGTTCAGTTAGTCCAGCTAGTTGTTGTTTTGTAGTAAAGCTTCTAGTTAAAAGTAAATTTTCTGGTAAATTAACCCAGACGCCATTTGCTCGAAAACCACCTTGACGCAACGTAGTTGCCAATGTATCGGTGAATTCGTCGTTATCCCACGGAGCATCGTGTAATACAAGATTGTTATTAGTTATATTACTTAAATAACCGTTGTTAAAATAAATCTTGCCTTTATCATTTAAAGTTAAGCTACCAAATAACAATTCTTGCCAACTATTAGCAGCAGTAAAATTAATTATTGTAGATTCTTTATTCTGTGGAGAGTGCTCAATAGATTGAATTTGTGTTGTTAGCAACTCTGTGTTTAATATAGATTGCTTAGTTTGCTGTAATGTATCTAACCTGCCACTATATAAATTATCTATTGAGTGATAAAAGTTAAATTTAGCAAGTCGACGCCAAAGATCAGCACTAGGTTTATTAATTCCAGGTTTAAGCATTTTTTCATTGATAATAATAGCTATTTTGACATTATTACTAATTGGATTACCATTATAAGTTGCTGGAACACTTAATAAGTCATTTAAGCTTGCTATTTCTCCAGAATCCATTGTGGTAA
>CAKNAD010000284.1 GCA_929200515.1 Candidatus Gorgonimonas leptogorgiae
TTTCTAACTGCCACGTGTATATGCTTGTAATTGAAACTTTTAGCTGTTAAAATTAGTCTACAATATTGATGTTATAAATATTTGCCAGCAAGGCTATACATCGCTATAAAATAGGAGTTAATAATAAAAGCTTATACTTACTTAAATAAAAAAGTATAATAGCAAAACAATTAAAGCATATAAACATAGGAATTTACAACATTATTAGATTCCATTGCTACTATTTTCCTGTAAAAAACAACTGCTGGTAAAAATTGCGGTGAAAAATCGAGTCTTTAGAATGTACCTGTGTTGATTTCTACTTATGATATACTCACACCATTTACATTTCGAGAATTTAGACTATCAAAAGCCTGCTAAATTTTAATTTATAATGACTAAAAATAGTCAACTTACGAAACACTAAGCATCATTTTATTATTGCAGAGCTTCCTCAAGTGAAAGCTATACAACCTATGTGTATATACTTGTTAATAGCATAAAGTTTAAATTACTTTGTATCTGATCTTGTTTTAAAACTATAATTTTAAAGCGTACATATGATTTATTAACCTAAAGGATTTTATATGAATGAAAAAGCAAAAAGTACTTCTTTAACAACCAAAATAATGCTAGGATTATTCCTAGGAGCTATACTCGGATACGTTCTAAGAGAGCTGAAAGGAGCAGTTGACAGCGACCTTATTAATAATACACTTTCATTTGTTACTATAGTAGCTAATTTATTTTTATCGGCATTACGTATGCTTGTAGTCCCTGTAATTTTTATATCTATAGTGTACGGAACTCTATCACTAACAGATATAACAACTTTAGGACGTGTAGCAGGTAAAACTACACTAATATATCTATTAACAACTATAATAGCTGTTGCTTTAGGTATTTCGTCTGCTTTATTAATTAAACCTGGAGCGAATACAGGATTACAGACTTCTAGCGAATACATTATTCCATCAGCAACATCTTTTCAAGATATAGTTTCTAATTTAATACCAAGTAATCCAATAGCGGCTATGGCAAATGGTGATACAATTCAAATTATTATTTTTGCTATATTTATAGGCATTGCTATCTCTTTAACTAACGTAAAAAAGGCTGAGCCTGTTGTTAGATTATTTGAATCTTTAAATGCAGTTATTGCTAAATTAGTAGAGTTTATAATGAGTTTTTCTCATTATGGAATTTTTTTTATAACTGCTAAAATATTTACAACCATAAGTGCTGGCGCAGTAGGAAGCCTACTAATGTATATACTATTAACTTATGTGGTGATGCTACTCCATATGTTTGTTACTTATAGTTGTATTTTAAAATTTGGGGCAAACATTAGTCCTATCAAGTTTTTTGGTAAAATAAAAGATGTAATCTTATTTTCATTTTCTACAGCATCTAGCAATGCCACAATACCTATTAGTATGAATGCAGTTACTAAGCGCTGCGGGGTATCTAATAAAATAGCTTCTTTTACTATTCCGTTAGGAAGCACTGTAAATATGGATGGAACATCTATAATGCAGGGTATTGCTACTATTTTTATTGCTCAAGCGTATAATTTACCGTTAGGAGTTAACGATTATATAGTAGTAATTTTAACTGCTACGTTAGCATCTATTGGTACAGCAGGCGTACCTAGTGCTGGAGTTATTATGCTGGCTATGGTGTTGCAAAAAGTGGGTCTGCCTATGGAAGGTATTGCACTAGTAGTTGGTGTTGACAGGCTTATAGACATGCTAAGAACTTCTGTAAATGTTACTGGTGATTGTGTAACTGCTTGTGTTGTAGCAAAATCAGAAGGCGAGCTAGATCTTGATGTTTTTAATAAGCAACAAGATGATGACGATGATAACATCGATTTGCATCATATGCACGCTCAAGATAAATAATTTCTACCCGCCCTTGAAGGAATGGCTGTTACCTTTAATGGCTGGTTTTATGAAAAGATTATACTACCTTTAATACAGGTAGTATAATTTATATAATTATATCGTATATAGGTTTTTTATGGATTTTTCACTAAAAAAAGAAATAACATTCAAGCAGTCATTAAATTGTTTAGTTCTTCCAATAACCGGAAGCAAGAAATATGGTAAACTTGTTCAAGAAGTTGATAAAGAGCTAGATGGCCAAATAACTAAGTTCTTATCGCAAGGAAACTTAGTTTTTAATATAGGTAAAACCGCATGGTTATATCCACAGAGTTCTAAAATAAAACGAATTTTATTAGTATCTGTTATCAATTCAGAAGATAAAAAACAGAATAAAAGTTTATCCATAGTTAATTTTCGTAACATAATAACTGCTGTGGCGCAACAATTAAAGTTTTGCCCCGAGAAAAAAGCTATATTTTCTTTGCTTGATTTAGCAAGTTGCCAAGATACACCATGGCAAATCCAGCAAGCTATAAAACTTACTAATAATGCTATGTATAGTTTCGATATCTTGAAGAGCAAACCTAGTCATAAGCCATTATTGCAACATATTGAATTTATTATTCCTGCTACAGATGTTGCTAAATCTAAAGTTAGCCTTAACAATGCCATAGCCATTGCTTCTGGTATGAAGCTTGCTAAAGATCTTGGTAATACACCAGGAAATATTTGTACACCTACATATTTAGCTGATCAAGCAAAAGCAATTGCTAAAACTCATAAGCAGATGAAATGCACTGTGCTAGATGAAAAAAAATTACACAGCTTAAAAATGGAAACATTATTATCTGTTGGTCACGGTTCAGCGGAAGATAGCAAATTAATTTGTTTGCATTTTATGAATGCAGGTTCTAAACAACCTGTTACTGCTTTGGTAGGTAAAGGTGTAACTTTTGATACCGGCGGAATTTCTATCAAGCCATCAGCTAAAATGGACGAAATGAAATACGACATGTGTGGTGCTGCTAGTGTGTTAGGCACTATGCATGCCATTGCCATGTTAGATTTACCAGTTAATGTTATTGCTGTGGTTGCAGCAGCAGAAAATATGCCAGGGTCAAAAGCAACTAAGCCTGGAGATGTAATTAAATCTATGTCTGGCAAGACCGTAGAAGTTTTAAATACAGATGCAGAAGGGCGTTTAGTTCTTTGTGATGCTCTAACTTATGTGCAAAAATTCAATCCTAAAGTTATAGTAGATATCGCTACATTAACAGGAGCTTGCGTTGTTGCTTTAGGAAATCATAATTCTGGCATGTTTAGCAACGACTCTGAATTAGCTAATTCGCTTTTAGAGGCATCGAAGCAAGCAGATGATCCTACTTGGCAATTGCCTTTAGGTGAAGAGTATATGAAATTACTAGACAGTAGTTGTGCTGATATCGCTAATATTGGCGGACCTTACGGAGGCAGTATAACCGCAGCTTGTTTCCTAGAAAGCTTTATCGATAATTGCAAGTGGGCTCATTTAGATATCGCCGGAACAGCTTGGGTCAGTGGCAGTAAAAAGCATGCTACTGGCAGACCTGTTCCTTTGTTAGTGCAGTATTTAGTAAATAGCATTTAACCTGTTTAGTATTCATTTAGTAGAAAATTATTGATTTCTATTAATTACACACATGGCAGTTAGCAATGCGGGTTTTCTAACTGCTATGTGTATAGGAATTATTACTAACCATTCCTTAAT
>CAKNAD010000285.1 GCA_929200515.1 Candidatus Gorgonimonas leptogorgiae
CACTAAACCTGCGAAACACTGCCTTAGCTAAAAACTTATAATCACTTGCTGAAAATTCGCATTTCCAACTGCCACGTGTATAAGTAAAAAAATCTACAAGAAAAAGGATTTTAATTATGAGTTTTGTTACTCCAACAAATAATCATCCTATACAAAGTCAACTAACAGACTATAAACAGTTGCCAAGCCAAAAAACTAGTACCCTAAAAAAAATACCCTTAAGTCAACCCAATCAACAAGAAACTAATGGAAAACAGTTAATAGAGAGAAGCATTAAAGAAAAAACCACAGTAATTAATGTAAATAACAAAAAATATAGTGATGGCATGACAGCTTTAATGCTTGATGCTCGTAATGGTAATCTTGACGCTATAAAAGCTTTAATAGCTACTGGAGCCGATGTAGATATAAAAGATGATTTTGGCATGACAGCTTTAATGCATGCTGCTCTTAATGGTCAACTTGATACTGTAAAATTATTAATAGCTGAAGAAGCTGATATAAATGCAACAACTAATTTTGGCAAAACAGCTTTAATGCATGCTGCTCTTAATGGTCAACTTGATACTGTAAAATTATTAATAGCTGAAGGAGCTGATACAAATATAAAAGATAGTCAACGCATGATAGTTTTACACCATGCTGTATGTGATCATAATAATGGTCATCATATTGTAAAAGAATTACTAAAATCAGACGTTTATCAAGATAAAAGCAATATAACTGGCATATCAGTTTTACTCTATGCTGCTGGTCATGGTACTTCTAAAACTGTAAAAATATTATTAGATGCAGGATTTAATATAAATATGACAAGTTTTCGTGCATCTTCAGCTATAAACAATGCTTCTAGAAAGCGTAATTTTGAAACTGTAAAATTATTAGTAAACGCAGGATTTATATCATATCTTGGTAAAAGTACACCTTTAATAGATGCTGTTAGACATGGTGATCTTGAGACTGTAAAAAAATTAATAGCTACAGGAATTTATATAAATTTAACAGATAATCTTGGCATGACAGCTTTACACCATGCCGCATCTGTTGGTAATGATATCGTTGTAAGAGAATTACTAGGAGAAGGAATTAAAAATGACGGAGCAGATAAAAATGGCAGGACGCCTTTAATGCATGCGGTTCATTCAGGTGATTCTAGCACTGTAAAAGCATTACTAGATGCAGGAGTTAATAAAAATAAACAAGATAATACTGGCATGACGGCTTTAATCATTGCTGTTCTTTTTGGGGGTACAACTGTACCACAATTACTAGATGCAGGAGTTAATATAGATTTAATAGATCATTCTAAGATGTCAGCTTTAGATTATGCAAAACATTTTTATCTTTCATACTCTTCTGTGGTAACTTCCTTAGTTAATCACCGTACAAAAAAATAAAATATTACAAATAAAGCTTATATAAAAATATTTTTAATTTTAATTTGCAAGTTTTTATTATAGTAAACGTGGAAGATAAAAATGCTAGGTTTCAGGGATAAGTAAAATGGTTTAATTCGAAGCAAAATACTGCCCAAATGCAAGTGCATTATTACCACTACTTAAAACCAAAGTTAATTAGTACAATACTTACTAAGATGCTTGATAAATATTTCCTCTATTAACTTTGAAATCTGTTCTAGTTCTCCGAATAGATTTTCAAGGCTATCAACAATTAGTACATCTTGTTTTGCCAATGAATCCTTTATAGCTTGAAATATAGAATTAATTAATTCTTCTTGGTTGGTATATTTATTTAATGGAGTATCACCGTTGCTACTTGCTAATTTTGTATCTATTATATCTTGTAATCTATTAGCAAAATCAGTTATTTGTTTTTGTTTACAATCCTCAACAATTGCAGATAAATCATCTTTAGTTAAATTAGATAAACGGTATTTTTGTCTAAATGCAAAACTAAAAAGATCTGTAAACTCTGGTTTATAGTTATCAAGTTTACGAAAATTAACTAAAGTTATAAGATGCAAATCTTTAGATTGAGCATCTGATCCTATTATTCCATATATTTTCAAAACAATTTCTGATAGAGATGTAAGCATAGGTACATCTATTTTATTAATTTCTTCAAGTGAGTCCACAATAATATGCGTCATTTCGCCGTCCTTATTGGGATCGAAAAATGATATTTTTAAATTATTTTCATATCGTTCTATTGATAAACCCATAACATGTATTTGAGTTATAAAATTAAATTTTTCACAATGTCCTACGGGTTGCTTCCAAACGTAAGCAGATAAATCTTTTAATACGCTATTAAAACTATTAAAAGAACAGCTATAGGTAAATCCATCAGGATTATCTTGTGCAACCAAATTACCAGATACGGGACATTTTGATAATAAAAATGCTATAGCAAACTCTAGAGTTGTTAAACCATTTTGCAATTTATATCGTAGCCGTTTGTCATTTACTAACATTTTACGTATATATGTCATATTATCTATAATGTAATTTGCTTCTATATCTCTTGCGGGGCATGAATCAGGATTAATTAAATTTTTTATCTTGGTATCTTTTGTATCTATAATATGATTATGTTTATATTTTTCTATAACTGCTATATAGTCTTTAAAATATTTAGAGTTACGCTCATCGCCTGCTGTTGAAAGTATAGATACTAATTCTCTAATATCTTCTAGTGTTGCTTCTAATAAAACATGATTCCATGGTCTGCTGAAATCAGAAACTTCAAAAGCACACTTTTCAACCTCGTTCCATCTGTATTCCTCTAGAGCATTACCTAAAACAGGGTATCTTAAAGCTATAGTATCATTAAAAAACGGCTGTTTCATGAACTGTTTAACATTTTTCATCTTATTAAAAGATGCTTGTCTTGCTGCTATAGCATAAGATAGGTGTCGGCATACATAAACACCAGGTTTATAACTAGGTTCAGATAATTTTTCACCTGTTTTTGTGATTACCCCATTGATCTCTCCTATATTATTTTTATCATTATATTTTAGTAAATGGGGATCTATATTTTCTACATCTAGGCTATCTTTAAATAATATTACTTTATTGAAAGTTATCACTCTAACTACATAAGATATAAGTTTTTTAACTTTAAAAGAGAAGTTATTTGTTTTTTTTCCATTAACTTCTAGATAACGCTCTGTTTTTAGTAATTTTTGATATTTTTTAACAGCGTAATTATTTTGTGGTTTTACTTCAATATTTTCCATCGAAGCTGTATGTTTTTCGGTTTTTGCTGATGTGCTGTTACTTATAGCATCCATATAATTAAACTCCATTTTCAAATAATTATACTTTTCATGGCTTGCAAGTAAAACAACTAGAAAAGCTAAGTAGAGCGTCCTTTACGTTTTTAAAGGGCGTATTATACCGTTTTATATGGTTTGGTCAATAATCCTTTAAGATTGACCATGAATTTATCCTAAATATATACACGTGGCAGATGAAAATGCTAGGTTTCAGGGCTAAAGAAAAAGATCTAATTCGAGGCAAAACGCTACAGGAATGCAAGTGCATTTCAAAGTGTTTTAACGATGAAGTAGATTTTTTT
>CAKNAD010000286.1 GCA_929200515.1 Candidatus Gorgonimonas leptogorgiae
GCTGAATTAATGGCTACTAGTTTTTAAGGCTGATAGTTTTAATCTAACTCTAAGAGAGCCTAGGTATTTTGTTTGGACTATGTTCTAGCGATGATTCGTTAGTATTATTAGGTTCTGGTAAACCGTTAGGTGCATCATCAGGATTCATAGCTGTAAATGTACTATTATCAGATAGATCTTTAACTAGATTCCATAGTTCATCATAATTTTCGTTGTCGTTTGTTGTTTGCTTATGGGGGTTATTTTGCATACCTTTAACTATATCATCTATCACTTTAGATGCACCATCAAGATCTTCTTTATTATTATCTGTATTAGTTAAATCGATGATATCAGGTTGTGGGTTACTGTAACTAGTAGAAACTTTGGTACTGTTGTCATCTGTATCTTGAGACTTAATAGTTGCGGAGGAGCTATATAAACATTCTGCTGCAAACAGATCATCAAGACTTGTATTATTATCTATTAGAACCTTCATTCTATGGTCTAGTTCTTTAGATATATCATTGCTATCTGCTTGAGAAGGATCTAAAACTATAGTTGCTGAGTAGCTACCTGCTGTTTTAGTTAAAGACTGTGGCTTGATGCAACTTGTAGAAGCCGTTATTAGATCGTTGATGTTATCTTTAGCTATATTTTTTTTGCAATTATTTATTATCCTATTGATCTCTTCTGTTTCTGGAAACCCTTTAGAAATCCAAGGTTTTATTATAGACTGTTTGTTTTTGCATGAAGTAATAAATTTTATTTGTTCCTGCGTTATATTACATATACTTGCTATAAGTTCATCACTTGTTGTTTCTTTACAGCAACAAATATTTGTTAAGATAGATGTATCAATGACTGTATTATAATCATCAAAGGAGTTGAAAAAAAACGCTATTTTCTCTAAAATTTCTTTTGTATTAGAATAAATAAGTTGTCGTGTGTTTACTAAAGTAGATATAATTAATAATAATTTATTATCTATATCAATATCTTTTTTACGACATATTGAGAGTATATGGTTAGTATGATTGTAGACTAAACTTTTTATTAAATCATCAGCTATACTGTTAGCTATATTTTTATATATTTCTTCTGTTTCTTTGTTGTTATTTTCTGTTCTTTGTTTAACTATATAATCTCTATTCTTGAAATCTATCTTATTTAGTTTCTTATTAACTAACAGATCTCTATAAAATCTTTTATTCTCTGCTAGTTCTTGTATTTGTTTATCTGTTGCATTAATAAAGTAACTCATTACTTTTGTTGGTACACATAATCGGTCATGGTTCAGATAAAAAAGAGTATCTATAATATCTAATCTTTCATTATTATTTCTCTTTAAATATAGACGTATAAATTGAGTTAAATTTTTGTGAAATAGATCTAAAGTATCCTTGCAGTAAAAGACCTTAGTATTTGATTCTTTGTTATCATATATATATCTTTTCAACGTAACGAGGTTAGGTATAATACCATTTTCGTTATAAATTGAAGTTATTTGATTATAAAAACAATCTAGTATGTTATTTTTAGCCTCTTGACTAGGATCAAGGGCAGTAGTTGGCTTTTTTTCAACTATTATTACATGTTTGATGCTGTTATCATCTGTATTATTTTTTTTGTGATTATTTATTATTTCACTTATTTCATCTTTTTTTGGAAACCCTTTACTATCCCAAAGTTTGATTATATTCCATTTGTTTTTGCATGAGGTAATATATTGTATTTGTTCATCAGTTATATTACATACACTTAATAAAAGTTTCTTGTTTGTGTGTTGGTACTGGTAACAAAAAATCTTTGTGAGTATAGATGTATCTGCAATTGAATTACAAGTATCAAAGCAGTTAAAAAAATATATTATTTTCTTTACAATTTGCTGTGCTTCGTTATTAGTAAGTAGTGTTAACTTTAATAACGACTTTATAATTATTATTAGGCAAGAATCTATATAAATATCCCTTTTATGACATATATCAAATAGCTCTTTAATAAAATTTGCTATTAAAGATTTTCTTGATTTTACAACTTCACTGTCATTCATATATGTATATATTTTTTCTTTTTCTGTATTACTTTCTGTTATTGATTTAGTTATATCCTCTATCTTCCCGAAGTCTAGGTATTTTAGTTTATCCTGATTAAGAAGTAGCAACCTATATAAATTTTTATTCTCTGCTAGTTCTTGTATTTGTTTATCTGTTGCATTAAGCAAGTAATTCATGAAATTAGACTGTAGATATACTTGTTTCTTGGAAATATAAAACATAACTTTCACAATATTGGATATTTCATGATTGTTTTTTGTTAAATATTTAACTATAAATTTAGTGAAATTACTCCAAAAGTCATAGTAGATGTGCATTGCTATATAGTGTCTTTGTATTGCTTGTCTATTAGTCATATATCGGTTTAACTTAGGGCTAATTTCAGCATTATGAGATTTATAAATTTTATCTATTATAGAATTAAAATACTTTTGCATTTCATATACATTTCTAAAGTCATCAAACGGTTTAATTGTGATTGTATTTGGAGGATTAGCCAGAGTTGATAATCTATCGCCAAGATTTGTTTGAAGGGTTTGAGGGGTTTTAGAAGTTTCATCTTGCTCTTGAATGCTACTTGTAGGGTTTGTTGCAAAAACATCTAATCCTAAAAATTTAGCAGGTTGTCCTTTTGGACTAAAATTATTATTATCTTGATTAGCTGTTGTAAAATTGTTTGTAATTGGTTGAGTCATAATACTTCCTTATATAATTTTAAGGAAAGCATTATATCATAAAACTATGTTATATTAAAATAAATAATCAAAAGATTATTAAGAAAATATCGTTACCACTAGAGATGCAACAGCTGATAATAGTATTGCCCAAGCTGAGTTAATGGCTACTAGTTTTTAAGGTTACTGACAGAGTGAGTTTGAGCTACTACAGCTTAGTTGTTATTGCCTTGGTGTAACGATTCGCTTAATTCACGAAATCTTGCTTTGTACTCTTCACTCATATTGAGTTCAGTAAGAAAATTTTCAGTAAGATTTCTTGATTCCTCTATAGTGAAATCTTTAGAGTCTTTTGTAGCAACAAATTCAAATGGTTTTTTATTTTTTTGATCTTCAATTAGCTTCTCAAGCATTAAAATAAAAAAATCATTTAAAAGACTAAGATCGTTACTATTTTGTACATTGAAAAATCTTATCTCTGCTGTAGATGCTGGACTTTCCATTATATCTAAGGTTGCATATGTTAGATTTATTATATGATGGTAAGCGATTGGAGATCTTTTTTTTGCAATGGCAAAACAAGGAATGAGATAAAGCATCATAGCAAGTATTGTCATAGCTTCATTATCACCATATTTACTCTGGTAGTCCGCCCCTTTAGTTAAAAAATCATTAACATTATTTAATATATGTACGCTTAATTCTGACACTGCCTTATCATATTTTCCGCGTGCATCTTTTGTTGTTAGGTACGAATACCAAAAGATATCTTCAAGTCGATTAAAAAATCTAGGTAGTTCAGGATGATTTTGCACCATTAACAATA
>CAKNAD010000287.1 GCA_929200515.1 Candidatus Gorgonimonas leptogorgiae
AAACTTATAATCACTTGCTGAAAACCCGCATTTCCAACTGCCACGTGTATATACATTATTGTACGTTTACTAATTTATGATACCTATTAAATTTATTTAATCTAAATAATTAGACATGATTTTGTTATAATCTAAATTATCAAGTAATGGTTCTATCTATTTGTTATCAAAGCCTGCTCCTTGGCTAAGTGACTTTTCTTCTTCTTTTGATGGTTCTTCTAAACCAGATAGAGTGTTTTATCAGTTTCTTGTATTAGACCTAAACACTACATCCTTCTTTAAGGATTTGCTGTACACAACTTATAGTATCATTTTCAATATCTAGTGCTATATTAGGTGTAGCACCATTTGATAACTGTAATGGGTCGAAGTTATTATTGTCTTGATAATCATTTTGGTAGCTTGTCTTTTTATCTGTATCGTTTATTTCATGATATTGCTCGTTATATGATAAGATTTGATTTACACGAATAATAGTATAAGTTTCAATATCTTCTAGTTCTCTATTATTAGGTACTATACTAGGTACTATACTAGGTGTAGTATTATCTGTATGCTTTATTCTATTATGTTTATTTTTAGCTGATAGAGATAAATAGTCTGAATGACAAATTTTACATACAAAAGGACGTTTACTAGGATGCTGTTGTTTGTGGTGTATCCGTAACTGTTTAGATGTGTCAACAACATGATCGCAAAGGTCACATTCATAATTTTTTATTTGTTTAACACCGTGTTTTTTTCTATAATGAGCTTTCATTACGGCTTCATTAACATAGGTTTTATCGCAAACGTAACATTTAAAATGTCTATCTGACTGATGATCTTTTGAATAATGAGTTACTAATTTCACTTTTTTGTCAAAGCCTTGTATGCAAATATTACAGTTATATTTTTTATGGTTTAGTGGTTTATTTTCCCTAGTTATATGTGATTTTATCTTATAATGTCTATTTAGATTATCTACTCGAGTGAATCCTTTATTGCAGATATTACACATGTATGATTTTTTATTTTTATGTATTGATATATTATTATTTAATTGAGATTTAAAATCAAAGCTTTTAGTGTCGCTATCAACAGTATATGGATGCTCTTTAGGATTGCTACTACTTTTTTTCTTGTAGCTACAAATATTTTCAGCTGGCTGTTGATTATTTTGTAGGTCAATATTAGTAGAAATTTGGATATTTGCTAGAGACAAATTCATAGAAGTACCTTGTTAATTTAATACTAGTTAAAGTTGTATTAGATTAACAAGATAATATAAGGTTCCATTATATTAAAAAACTTTTGAAAAATTGTAAAATTAAAACCTTAGTATTCTCCATGAATTATTAGAGCTTACAAACAAAGAAGCTAACCGCTCTACATTTTCAGATGTTTTTAAATACTTTGGTATAAAATCAGGTGGTGTAATATTTGCTATTACTCTTCTATTTAAACAAGATACTTTACTAAGCCACTCTTCGCTGGCTTTATATTCTTTAGGTATAACTTTGTTAGTATATTTGCTTCTATATTTATTAGCCTCTGGTTTTAATCCTTTACGTACATTAAAAAAAACAGGGTTAGCTATTATTGCTTCTGATGATGCCTTAACTGTAATTTGTAAAGACTTGTATATTTTTTTAGTTTTTACAAAATCATCTTGCATTTGTGTATAATGTTTTCTTAAAGTGCGGTAAGCAAAACAAACGTAATATTTAAACTCTATACTACTAATTTGATTTAAATATACCACAGGTATGGTTTGAATTATTTCTCTTTGTAATTCTGGAGTTTGTGTTGCATTTAATGCACTAAAATATTCTTGTTTATCTATGGAATTATAATGACCTACAAAAGCAATTTGTAGTTTTACATTATTAGTTTTTTGTGGTATTTCAGCAATCTTGCTTCGTACTACAGTTAATATAGTTTTAGTAGTTAATGGTTGATCTTTTCTTAATTGTTGAATATTTAAATGTTTTGTTGCAATATTTTGACTAAATGGAACAATAGAATAAACCTCTTTATTAAAAGCATTACAAGTATTTAAATTTTTAATAACTTGCTTAATTTGCTGATCACCTTCCACCCCTAGAGATATAATTAATTTATGTTTAATCTTGCTAACTTCCATACTAATTTCTCTGTTATTAATATTATTTATTATATACACATGGCAATTATGAATGTTAATTTTTAGCTAAATATATAGGATAAAAACCTTAGAATACTTGATTCCTAATTATACTTATCCATTTAAATTTCTTAAAGATATATTCTAAAACTATTATTATAAATGGCATTATAGTTATTTACTTGTAATTAACAACATGTAATATTAATTATAGTTAGTTAAAAAAATATTTGTATTTATGTATCGTTTCTTAAATGTTAAGCAAGATTTATTAGTTTGTATAAGTTAAATAGGTCTATTATGATTCATACCAATGTAGATTGTACCCTCCCCGCCTCATAATTATATCGGGAAACTTCTTGTTATGTATACGAAACTAGTAATAAAATGATGCTAATGCCGTATTGAAATAAGACATTTGTTTGATCTTAATCCTGATTTTATTCCTATAATAATTTTTTAAGCTTCCCAAATTTAACCAATACTGAGGCAACAAGATTGTTAAACGATTGGTTAACATGCATTTGCTGAAGCTTAAAGTGATCGGTTGTTGGTGAGTCTTCGTCCTGACAACTCTCTATATAGTTTGCCCTTGCTGCATCGGAAGGATCTATTGCTGATATCAATGCTTCTTTTTCAATACTTCCCATATTTTCACCTTTCCTAAGCAAGCTCATAACAGTAACTGATTTTAACTGTGAGTCTGCTTGTTTCGGAGTTTGCCATAAAAAACTTAGGCTACTTTTATAACTACTATAACTACTATAACTACTACTTTCTTTTATTTCGTTAACAAAAGACAAGGCCTCTTGGTATTTCTCTTCCTTAACCAGCTTCAATAATTCTTCTAGTTTATTAATCTCTTTTTCTTCTTTGCTAATAGCTAGTTTGTAAGAAAATGCTTGCACTTTCAATGCTTCTAAAGGGTACCCCATATCTTGGGCAACAGGCGTCTGTCCAGAAGGTAATAGAGAAAGGTGAGGATGTCCATTTTGTAAAAGAAAAGAAGTTAAGTTAGCACCTTCTGTTAAAGTTGGTAAATTGGAATTACTAACTAGTTTGTTGAAGATAGGTTGTGGCAGGCTAGGCGTAACACTGAGAACAATTTCACTTGATTTAGATGATATTACACCATTTCTAGCGTCTGCATCGTTGAAGTCAATCACCTTAACCCCAGTAGCTTCTATTACTTTTTCAATAGTTTTTGAGTCAAGAGCGTTGGCCGTACACATTATAACAATAGGTCTATCATCACCTGTTTTTTTAACTTTAGCCTTAATAGCGTCAATCCAATTTGTTAGAATAGCGATTTGTTTTTGCGAGCCTATTTTTTTATGGTGCAAACCATAAACAACACCAACTAGTGCTTGTTTATTCTCGCTGTAATTGCACAATTGATTGAT
>CAKNAD010000288.1 GCA_929200515.1 Candidatus Gorgonimonas leptogorgiae
CATTAGGACAGCACGGTGCTAATATAATGGAGTTTTGCAAAGCGTTTAATGCTAAGACTCAGCATTTAGAAGCCGGCATGCCAACACCAGTTATCATTACTATATATAGTGATCGTAGCTTTACTTTTGAAATCAAGACACCACCTGCATCAGTTCTTTTAAAGAAAGCAGCAAAGTTACAAAAAGGTTCTAGCAGACCAAATACTGAAAAAGTTGGAACAGTAACAAGAGAACAGTTATTAGAAATTGCCAAGCTTAAAGCTCCAGATTTAACAGCAGCAGATGAAGATGCAGCTATTAGAACAATAGCTGGTTCTGCTCGTTCTATCGGTCTTAATGTCGAGGGAGTAAACTAATGGCTAAGTTAACGAAGCGCAATAAAGAAATTGCTGGAAAAATAGATAGAACTAAAAGCTATGCTTTTGAAGAAGCTGCTGGTATTCTCGCATCTTTACCTAAGCTAAAGTTTAATGAAACATTTGAAGTATCCGTTAGCTTAGGCGTTGACCCTAGAAAATCAGATCAAGTTGTTAGAGGCGCTGTAGTTTTACCTAACGGTAATGGTAAAACAGTCAGAGTTGCTGTTTTTACTCAAGGTAATAATGCAGAAGCAGCCAAAGCTGCAGGTGCAGATATTGTCGGCATGGATGATTTAGCCGCTAAAGTTAAAGCAGGCGAGCTCAACTTCGATGTTGTTATTGCATCTCCTGACGCAATGAGAATAGTTGGTCAGTTAGGTCAAATACTTGGACCAAGAGGTTTAATGCCAAATCCTAAAGTTGGTACTGTTACCCCTAATGTTGCCGCTGCTGTTAAAAATGCTAAATCTGGTCAAATAAGATTCAGAACAGATAAAAACGGCATTATTCATGCAGGAGTTGGTAAAATAGATTTTAGTGTTGAAAACCTAAAACAAAATATAGAAGCTTTGCTAGCTGAGCTTAAAAAATTAAAGCCAGCATCTAGTAAAGGAATTTATATCAAAAAAATATCTATTTCATCCACTATGGGGCCTGGAATATCTATAGATTCTAGCTCCTTAGTTGTTTAATTAATAATATAAGTCTACAAAATATAACTTACAGGGTGTCTATTGATACCTAGTAAGTTGTTAATGTTGTTTGTAGCTTTATTAACTTTGATCTGTCAGTAAAATATTAAACTTCAGTTAACTATTTATAATTTGTTTCTGAATTATCTATTTATCTGTGCTGTCAAAGACCGTAGGAGGCACTACATTTACCTTAGGGTTGTTGTAGAGCCTTAATTTCCTACGTAGACGGTGAACTACTTCTAAATATCACCGTGATTAGTTTAATACAAAATCGCCACTAATTTACTAGTTGTCTAATGTAATATATGTGTTTTATGCCAGCTATATAATGCAGTTTGTGTTTGTAGGGTACTCTAGCAGTCTGGAGGCAGTTGTACATATATAATACCTAAAGATTACTATTATTAGTTTTTATTAAAAGGCAAATTGTATTTTTTTGTGACTATCCATATGTTTGTAGGATAAATATTGCCGGAGTAATATCCATGCCACTAAGACGAGAAGACAAAAAGTCTATTGTTGAAGAGTTAGGCAAAGTTGCTAATAGTCATATTTCTGCAGTTGTTGGTAATAGCAGTGAACTAACTGCTGATCAAATGACATCTTTACGTAAAAAAGCTCGTGAAGATGATGTATTTGTTCAGGTTGTTCGTAATACTTTAGCTGAGATAGCATTTGAAAAAACAGAATTTAAATGCTTGAAAGAAGTTTTAGTGGGACCAACTGTTATAGCTTTTTCTAAAGATGATCCAGGAGCTGCGGCTCGATTATTTAAGGACTTTGCTAAAGAGCATAAGAATCTTAAAATTAAAGGATTATCAATTGATGGGAAGCTACTTGCTCCTGAGCAACTAGATTCTCTAGCTAACATACCAACTAAAGACAAAGCTATTGCTATACTGATGTCTACATTATTAGCACCTATTAGCAAATTAGCAAGAACTATGAATGCTGTTCCAGAAAAAATGGTGCGCACATTATCTGCTGTTGCAGATGAAAAGCAAAAAGCAGAATAGCTTGTACTTTGTGATTATTTGAAACAATTTAAATTATTTTTAATTTAGTTATTTGAGGTTTATTATGGCTCGCCCTGTAGAAGAAATTTTAGATGAATTAGCAGAACTATCTGTAATGGATGTTGTAAAGCTAGTAGAACTTATGGAAGATAAGTTTGGTGTTTCAGCAGCTAGCGTTGCAGCAGCCCCTGTAGCAGCCACTGCAGCACCAGCAGCAGTTGAAGAAAAAACAGAATTTGATGTTATTCTTACTGCTGTAGGAGAGAAAAAAGTAAATACTATTAAAGTAGTTAGAACTATAACAGGTCTTGGAATTAAAGAAGCTAAAGACTTAGTAGAAAGTGCACCTGCGCCAGTTAAAGAAGCTGTTTCAAAAGACGATGCTGAAAGCATATTAAAGCAGCTTGAAGAAGCTGGAGCTAAAGCAGAAATTAAATAAGCATCTTATTTAAGATTTTATATGCAGTTATCATCTTAAAATATAGAATGTGTTAGCTTCTTGAAATCGATCTCAAAAATAAAACACTAACTATATTTTAGGTTGTTTTAACGATAAATGAAATGTTTATTTTTTAGTAGATGCGGAATTTACCTTTTAATTTTGTGGCTGGTATTTATTAATTTAGTTTTACTAGGTTTTAGATAGTTTCTTAATTTTAATAGTTGTAAGTGACTTGTTTGCTAAAAAATATATTTTTGTCTATTGCATATATCAATAAAGTATACTCTAAAATGTATTTTATTATTGATTATATCTAATTAGTATCTTTTAAGATGCTAGTAATCTTAGATTTTATACTAAGCATCGATGTTTATTGCTTAATACTAAGCTAAGCTTTTAAAATTTTCTTTGATCTTATATTTAACACATCTGTCTTATGTTTGTTTAGAGCTACTAGCTAGTATGGTTACATGCTGTTAGTTATCCTAATATAATTATTATTAGAGTTACGAGTTTTATATACGCGGAAGATGAAATCTAACATTTTCAACCTCCATGTGTATAGCACACAATTATAAGTTTGTAGCTGTGTCAGCTTTGTGTAGGTTTAGTACCTAACAAAAAACTTATAAAAAGTAGTAATAACCGCAAGTATTTTACGATAAACTGCCTTGGGTTTAGTTTTACTCGTAGTTTTAGAGTGACAATCTTCAAGTAGAAGGTGTGTAATATTTTAGGTTGAATTAAATGCAGTACGTTTTCTAGTTTAAATATATACAGGTAGCATTTCCAATTGCTACCTGTATAAATAACTAGTTTTATTACTTCCATACTGAATTTATTGTTATAAAGCAACTTATTTGTATGATTATATGTCATAGTTAATATGAAATATAATTTATTTTAAAGTTTAAACTTTATTGTTTTAATTTATCTGTTGTTAATGTTTGTTGTTTATTATATAACAAGCAACATTCTTTAGTAAATTAAAATGTAAGTAAGAAGTAGTTAAA
>CAKNAD010000289.1 GCA_929200515.1 Candidatus Gorgonimonas leptogorgiae
AAACTTATAATCACTTGCTGAAAACCCGCATTTCCAACTTCCACGTGTATATATACCTTTTACCTGAAGATACCTCTTTTCAGTAAGCAATTTTTGGCTTAAAATTACATTATTTTTTAACTGCTAATTTTTGAGATAGTAATGGAACTATTTAACGATATACGCCCCTACAATGATGCCGAAGTATCTGATATCTTAAAAAGATTATCAAAAGATAAGGCCTTTCATAATATACTCGTGAAGTATAATTATCCATTAATTTCTAAATATTGTGGCTGGTTATTAACTCCTGTTGTTGGTTTAATGCTAGCTAATAAATTAAAGAAAATATCAAAAGTCGATGATTTTCAACAAATTGTTGCTAAATACATGGATAAAATGATACAAGAAACTACAGATTCAGTCACTATCTCTGGAATTGATAATTTAGATAAAGATAAAAGTTATACTTTTATTTCAAACCATAGAGATATAGCACTAGATCCTGGATTAATAAACTATTCTTTGCATAAAAAAGGCTTTGATACTTGTCGTATAGCTATTGGTGATAATCTTATAGATTTACCTTTTGTACAAGACTTAATGCGTTTAAATAAAAGTTTTATTGTTAAAAGGTCTGTTGAGAATCGTCGCCAAAAATTAAAAGAATTAAACAAATTATCAGCTTATATAAACAGCTGTATAGAAACTAATAGCTCTTTATGGATTGCACAAAGTGAAGGACGAGCTAAAGACGGAAATGATATAACAGAATCAGCTATTATAAAAATGTTAGAACTAACGCACAGAAAAGAAGAAGATTCTCTTAATTTTACTGTTGAAAAGCTAAATATAATTCCTGTTTCTATTTCTTATGAATATGACCCTTGTGATTATGCTAAAGCTGAAGAACTATTTGAATACGATAGACAAGGCTGTTATACTAAACAAGAAAATGAAGATATGACTAGTATAGCAATGGGAATAAAAGGATATAAAGGCAATATACATATTGCTTTTGGAAGCAAAGTAACAGGAAATTACACAACTGCACAAGAAGTTGCAACAGCTATAGATAAACAAATACATAGTTTATATCGATGTCACCCTAATAATTTATATGCTTGGGAAATGCTTAAAAAAACTAATCAGCAAGAAAAATTATTAATAGATGAAACAAAAGCAAATATAGAAATAACTGGTTTTAGCGACGAGAAATACTATAAGTTTATTCAAAGAGTAACAGAATGTAATCAAAAACACTTACCGTGGTTGTTAAAAATGTATGCATATCCGTTAATTAATCGTTATCATAATAGTTAAATATGTTGAGTAAAAACACATGATCAGTTGGATATTAACTTACAAAATATGTTTTTTTGTACCAGAATCGCATTTAGAAGTTGTAAAGCAAGCTCTATTTAGAGCAGGAGCGGGAAAACTTGGCAATTATAGTTGTTGCTCGTGGCAAGTATTAGGAGAAGGCCAATTTAAGCCTATTGAAAACAGTACACCATTTATTGGTGAAATTAATCAAGTATCAACAGTTAAGGAGTATAAAGTAGAAGTGCTTTGTATGAAAACTAAGCTTAATAAGGCTATAGATGCACTGCTAGAGGCTCACCCTTATGAAGTTCCTGCATTTGAAGTTATTGAAGTTAAGGTTCCCGAAATGTTTTTAACAACTACTCAAGATGTACCATCTACTTAATTAAAAATATAAAATGAACCAATTAACAAAAAATTCAACTATTATAGCTTTTGATTACGGCACAGTAAATATAGGTGTGGCTGTAGGTCAGTTTACAACTTGTACGGCAACTCCTTTGCCATATATCAAATGTGCTAATAGTAAGCTGAAATGGGAAGTTATAACAAAATTAATAGAAGGTTGGAAGCCTCAGGCAGTTGTTATTGGGTTGCCATATAATATGGATGGTTCGTTGTCTGAAATAGCTGTTTTAGCAAAAAAATTTGCTAATAAAATAAATGGAAGATTTAACATACCAATTTTTTTATCTGATGAACGCTTAACTACTCATGAAGCTAAGTTAATAATAAAAAATAATGACAATACGAAAAAATCTAGAAAGCAACAACCAATTGACTCAGTAGCTGCTGTATTAATTCTAGAGTCGTGGTTATTAGCTAATAAAAACAAGAGTGAAAATATTTAGTATTATTCTGTTGTGTTAGTATAATTAATAATACAAATAACATATTTAGTGGAATCCTGTTAAGATTAATCGCTAGAGGAATATAAAAAATGAGTTTCACGACAAGTGATTCATATAAAGGGCAAGCAATATATACGAAGTTTATTTTAACAATTTATAACCTATGGGTTTTGGGGATATCAAATAGCCTTATATGGAAGTGCCCAACAAAAAAGTTATTAGAGCAATATAATAAATATGTCAGCGATAATCATTTAGATGTAGGAGTTGGCACTGGTTATTATATCAATAAATGCGTATTTCCTTCTAAAGATCCTAACATAACTTTAATGGATTTAAATTCAAATTCTTTAGATTACAGCGTTAAAGTTAACCGACATTATCAACCAAAAGCTATCATAGCTGATGTTTTAAAACCGATTAACTGCAAGAGTAAATATAACTCAATTTCAATTAATTATCTTTTGCACTGTTTGCCAGGAACTATGGAAGCAAAAGGAATTGTTTTTTATAATCTTAAAAAGTTATTAAATGAAAAAGGGGTTATTTTTGGGTCAACTATATTGCAGGGAGATATAAAGCAAAATATGTTAGCAAATAGATTATTGAAATTATATAATAGAAAAGGTATTTTTAGTAATAATCAAGACGATTTAATTTCATTAAAAAAGCAACTTGAAAAATATTTTACTGATATAAAACTAATAGTTATAGGTAGCGTGGCTATTTTTTCAGCAAAAAATTAATAATTTTCAGGTTAATGTCGCATATTATTTGTAAATTAAAGTAAAATATTTTGCCGGGTTCTTTCTGTGCAAGGGCTATAATTTTTAGTAGTCATTTGTTTGCAAGCACTAAATATAGGCTTGTAATAAGCTCCAAGGATGCATCCAGTAACATATGTAGTCACTGCAATGGCAATAGAAGCGGAAGAGCTTAGATCTAAGTATTCAGTGTTAAAGCCTTTTGCAAAGGCAATTGGTACTCCTATTAAAGCTCCAATTGCTCCCCCAATAACAAAACCTGTAAAGCTATAATTATTAGTTATAGCTATTGCTCTATTATAAAAAGTATTGTTATTTAGTTTAAACTCTTCAGTAGTTACCGTAATGCTAGCATCATTTGGATAGCAAGTCATTTCTATAGTATCAGTTTTCACTTCTTTATTTCCTGTGTTAGGTAAATTTATCTAGTGGTGTTAGTTATATTGTATATTTCACCACTAGTTATCGGTTTTAAAGTAGCTGATAAAATCATACAAACTATTATAAAAAACATTAATGGCACACCTAAGCAAAAGCTGAACTACTCCGCCCTAAAGGGCGAAGGTTCTAAATCACTTTAGAACTTTTCT
>CAKNAD010000290.1 GCA_929200515.1 Candidatus Gorgonimonas leptogorgiae
TTATTATGTAGCATCAACTTCTGTTATCTGCCGAATAGGCAGCTTAGAAATGTATAGTTTCAATAACTTCCGATAAATCCTCGTTATCTGCCGAATAGGCAGCTTAGAAAGTGTAGATAAGCAAGGATATAAGTATAAAGTTGTTATCTGCCGAATAGGCAGCTTAGAAAGTCAGCTTGCTCTGAGGCTAATCTTGCACGTTGTTATCTGCCGAATAGGCAGCTTAGAAATAGACATCTTTACACCTATAATATGCTATCAGGTTATCTGCCGAGTAGGCAGCTTAGAAAAGTATTTTGAGAGGCAACAGGATAGCTAACATGTTATCTGCCGAGTAGGCAGCTTAGAAATAAGGAATAGTTAAGGTAGCTTTTCACTAATTCACTAACGTTTTCTAATAAATTAGTGATCTTAATTTTATTTAGATCTTTTTTTATGCTGCTTTACCGGAGCATATGGGTTATCTGGAGATTTAAAATCTACTCTTAATGGTGTTCCAGAAATATTCAGTACTTTTCTGAAGGTATTCTCTAAATAACGGCGATAAGACTCAGGTATCTTTCCGGTTTGGTTGCCATGCACCACTATAGTAGGAGGATTTAAACCACCTAAATGACAATATTTTAGCTTAATGCGCTTATTATTAACCATAGGAGGTTGATGCTCTTGAGTTGCATCTTCTAATATACGAGTTAATTTATTAGTGCTGTATCTAGATGTAGCAGCTGTGTAGGCTTTTTCAATTGAGCTATACAGATTACCAACACCACTACCATATTTAGCAGATATTTTATGAATTTTAATGTAATCTATAAAATGTAACCTGCGACTTAGCTCAGAATTAATAGTATCTTTAGCGTCTTGGCTTAAACCGTCCCATTTATTAATAGCAATAACCATTGCTCTGCCGGAATCTAATACATGACCAATTAAATGTAAATCGTGCTCTACTATGCCTTCATGAGCATTTATTACTAATATAGTAACATTGGAATCTTCAATTGCTTGCAAGGTGCGAACCACCGAAAATTTTTCTATGGTGGTATTAGTTTTGCCTTTGCGTCTTACACCTGCGGTATCGATTAAAGTATATTTTTTATCTTGATGATCAAATGGAATATAGATGCTGTCTCGAGTTGTTCCCGCTAAATCGGAAATTACCACACGATTTTCACCAAGTATACGATTCACTAAAGTTGATTTGCCTACATTTGGCCTACCGACAATAGATATTTTAATTCTTTTTTCTGGATCTTGAATATCGTTTATTTGATCAGATGTGTTATCTTCATTGTTAATAGTAGGTAAATTTAGTATTTCATCTATCATGGGTTTCACTCCAGATTTATTTACCGCAGAGACAGCAAAAGTATACTCTATACCCAAAATAGAAAAATCCGCAATTGCTTGTATTTTATCGGTTTTATCTACTTTATTAATAACTAACACAAAGTTTTTATTTTTTTTACGAACCATGCTGATCAAGTCTTCATCTGAAGCTACTAGTCCTTCTTTGGCATCTACTACAAGCATTACTATATCTGCTTGTTCAATTGCCTTTAAGGATTGATCAGCCATAAGTTTGTCTATATCTAGTTCATTTCCAGATATACCACCAGTATCGATAACCACATGGCTTTTATCATTAAGCATGCCTTTACCAAATTTACGATCTCGAGTAAGACCAGATATATTGGCAACTAAAGAGGATTTTGATTTAGTTAAACAGTTGAATAAGGTAGATTTTCCTACATTTGGTCTTCCAACCAAGGCTAACACTAGCGTCATAAAGAGTCTCAAACAAAATAAATATAATTACTGAATTATACCAATAATTTAGCTATTTTAAAAGAGATTAATTTTTTATGCACATGGCAGTCAAAAACGCCGGTTCTTAGTAAATAATTATAAACTTTTAGACAAGGCAATATTTTGTAAATTTAGCGTCAGCTAAATCAAGAAGTTAATCTTTCAGTCATCATAGATCTGGTGAAAAATGGTATGTCTATACACTCGCACTTCCAACTGCTACCTGTATAAACTAGTAGCCTATTTTTATAGGATTCATAGTTTAAACTGCACATCCTGATTTAGCCACCATCAACGATATTTTATTAATAATTATTAATTTTATCCCTTACGGAATTAATTTGTTGTTTCCAGTTAACTATATATTTATCTCGACATTCTATACGTTGCTTATTTGTCTTATATGGAAACATCTCATTAACATCCAACTCTTTGTTTTCTAAATTAAATAATCTATCAAAGTGTTTACTTTTAAGGTAATGTATACCCTCAGAACCTCTAATTAAGATTTCTTCTGCTATTGCTGGATTATCTCGCATCAATTTATCTAATTTTTGTAATTTTAAGCTATTAACCCAGTCATTAAGTGCAGTGTTAAAATATTTGTGTATTTTTTTATATGGTGAAGATATACTAACTTTATTTTCTTGACATATAGAAACTAATGATACCATTTCTTTTATATTTGTCATTGAAAGTTCATCAGCTGTATCGTATCTTTTTATTTCATCACGAATTGCAGAGTTAGCTTTTTTTGCAATACTATTTTTTAGTTTCTTAATGTCTTTAGGGGATACTAGCTTATATGTTTTTGATAAATGATTACATAACTTGTATACAAATTCTAATTCTGTAGGAGTTGCGGCTTTATTAATAAATTCTTTTATAATGTTTATTCTATCGTTATATATAAAAGTTTCCATTTCTATTGAGTTAATATTACCTATTAAATATCGTTTTTCTGTTGCATCTTTAGCTAAGGAGTTTGCCGAATCTTCTATAATTTCTTTTGTGTTTGTTGATAAAATACTTTCAACCTCTGTAAAGAGTGTATCTTGATTTTTATCGCTATCTAGCTCGTATCTATCGAATATATCAGCTACTGAAGATACATCTTTTAAAGAGGATGATCTTGTTTTATTGTTAACGTGAAGAATATCAACTGTTTTCCCTATTGTGCGTTTTTTTAATTCCTGTGCTATTTGTTTTTGCAGTTTAACTGTTATAAGGTATTTAGGAGTAATCTGTTGTTTTTTAACTTTGCGACCTATAAATTCAGATGCTTTTGTAGCAAAAGTTTTAGCACGACTACTTTTTTTTATTATTTTATTCATTTTATCGTTGAATGTTTTATCAGCTCTGTTTACGTATTTTTTAGTATTTCCATCTATCTTTCCATAATCAATTGACATAATAACACCTCTACAATAGGTTAAACAGGGTTGTTTATTTATATAGATATAAACTATACTGTAATATAGTATAGTTTATACTTTATTTACTTGTTTGAATAAAAAGTAATTAATCGTCTCTAATATGTTTTAACCTATTAAATCTATTTATACACGTGGCAGTTAGAAATGCAGGTTTTCAGCAAGTGATTATAAATTTTTAGCTAAGGTAGTGTTTCGTAGGTTATATACACGTGGAAGTTGGAAATGCGGGTTTTCAGCAAGTGATTATAAGTTTTT
>CAKNAD010000291.1 GCA_929200515.1 Candidatus Gorgonimonas leptogorgiae
TTTTAGCTACTTCTATAAATACAGAAAGTACTATTGAGGAAACTAAAAAAAATATAAACTCTATAGTTAGAAAAACAATTTCAGATGCAATAAAACAGCAATTAGCAATAGAAAATAAACAAGATAAATTTATTGAAAAACTTGCAAAAATAAGAGACAAAAGCCAGCAGAAATATCCTGGAAATGACGTGTTAATTGATCAAAATTCTGAAAAAATAGCTGCTGTTTTGTCTGTAATCACTAAAAAATTTGGATCCTATATAAATAATCCTGAATTACAGCAAAGCATTAGTGATGAATTAAGAAAAAAGAAAGAAGCTTTTAATGAGCAGGATGCTAGTAAAAAAACTACTAAACAAGCTAGTACGCTACAAAATAAGATAGAAAAGTTTAAAAATAAGGCACAAGAAAAAATATTAGAAAAAATAGTAAATAAAATACAACGAAAATTTGAAAAGTCTAATCCAGAAAAATTAGCAGATACAGTAGAAGATATAGCTAATAGTACATTAGTAAGAAGACTAACGGCTAGCTCTTTTTTTAGTGGAATTAGTGAGAAATTTTTGGATTTATTTATTGCATTAGATGTTGATTTTTTAGGAACGGCATCAAATAATACTTCTTTAGAACAAGATTCTAATATTGTTAAAATTTTAAAAAAATGTAAAAAGTCTCATGATATTTATTATAAAGCAGATGGGTCAGAATGGATAGATCCTTTATTTTATCATAGAGGTGATATGCGTGCTAGTACAAAAAGCTATATAAGAAGATTTTTTGGCTTCGGATCTTTATCAGACAATGATGCTGATACCAAAGCAATAATATCTGATTTAAGAAGATTTAAATCTATTAACCAATTAATTGATGGTATTATACTAAAAGCATGTCCAAATTTTTGTTTTCCAAATTCTGCTAATAGACTACAAGTAGCTAAAGAGCTGATGGCAGAATTATCAACGCCATTAATACAAAAAAAGTTAGATAAAGTAGTTAAAAAATATTATTATTATGATTATTATACTAAACAATCCTTTAATGATTTTTTAGAAATATTAGCCACTAAAAATGAAGTTATACAGTTGAATACAGGTAATAAATCAGAAATATCTGTTACCAATAAGATGAAATTTTTTTTGATGGTTGCAACTGAATTAAGAACTCCAGCTAGTGATTTATTATCTAGCATAGTATTTTGTACATCATATACAGAAGAAGCTAGTAAATGTTTTGTAGAGATAATAACTAGAGGTAATATTAGTGCTACAGATGTTATTGATTGTATAGAAAACTCAAATAATGCATTAATTATTATAGTAGAATCACGGATAGATATTGTTACTAAAGCTTGCAAAAGTTTACTAGAAGATGAATTAACAGATAAACAAATTATTAATCTTATTGGTATTATCGAGCAATTAGTAATAAAAGATGGCTATTGTTTTTTTCCTAGTATATTAGTAAGTTTAGAAAAATTAATTGGTTTAACAGGTAGATTACAAAGTGTTGCTAATACGTCTCGTAGGTTGCTAATGCAACAATATAAACCGTTAGTAGAAAATACTATAACTGTAGCATCAGGACAATGGTATTCATCTCTTAGTTTTGAAGAACAGATTCCTTTAGCAGCTAGAGAGGCATTAGCAAATATAGCGAATCAAATATGTGATAAACTAATTATTTCAGGTAGAAAAATAATAAAAGAATATAGCGATACTCCTAGGCCTACAATCGATATTCAAAGAGCACTTCAAGGGCAGTCTCCTTTTGTAAGTCAAACTGTTGTTGATGGTGGATTTCAAAAAACGGTGATTGCTGGGGTACCTATACTTGATAGCCAGCAATTTTCTGCTTTATTTTTTAATAAAAAAACTGGTGAAATAATAAATATACTAGATACCTATGTAGATGAAGAAAATAAAGTTTTAGATAAGTTTTTAGAAGTTAAAGATGGAGTTGCAGATATCCATAGCAATATTTGGCAGGATCTAGAATCGTCACGATATTTTCCAGAATTAAATAAGCGGTATAATCAGAAGATTGCTAATCATGTGATAAGTATTTTACTTCATAATGATTACAACCAAGAATTCATGATGGGTAGGGAAATAAATTGTAAGATTATGGAGGCTATGAGATTTTTATTCTCAATATATGAAAGAAGCTGGATATATTTAGAGAGAAATAATGATATAATTTGTCTTGATCAACAAGATGTTTATCAATTTATTTTATCTACTATGTTAAAAAGAGTTGGTGAATTACAATTTTTATCAATTCTTAATCATAGTAGTCACGTAGGAATTAGTAAAGTGCAAGATGAAAGCCAATTACAACAATTAATAAATTATACAGAGGATATTTTATGTGATAACCCATTGTTGTTTATTCCAGCCAAACCATTTGCTTATAATACTGAAGAATTTCGTCGTAATGAAAAAACGCGAATAAAACAAGCATTAGGTGAACCTAATACAACTGTTATTCATCCTGATGATATTATAAAAGCATTTAGAGAAATAGTAAAAAAATAAATATTTTACTCTTTCCCTTGTTTGTGCTTAGATCAGATGCATGTGACAACGCAAATAACAAAGATTACAGTCTGTTAAGACGATCTATTATTACTAAAGTAGAAAAATTTTCGCTATCAATTCTGTAGATAACAAACTTGTATTTGAGAAATACTAGGGTACAATTATTAGTATCAATAAACTCTATGGCTAGTACCTGCTGAGCTATAAAAATTAAATTTTTGGCATGTTTTATGCTATACTAGGCTATATGAATGTGGCAGTTGGAAATGCGAGTTTTTTTGCAAGTGATTTCAGCCATGTTAAATAAGGCACCTACTTGCACTATTTTTATTCCTGCTAAATTAAAAAAGCAGTACCACAGTTTAACAGTCAAAAAAACTTTCCCTGTATCAAAAGTATAGTTAGTATAGTTATAAAAGGAGTTTAGCTAATGCCCGGTCGACGTATAAATAATTCTAACCAAAAAGTAAGTAGCTACAATACCCCTCGGCAAGAAAAGTCTACTCAAAAACCTAAAGAGCAACAGGCCTATTTAAATAATTATTCAGATTTAACCTTAAAAAGTAGTAGCTCAAAGGTAACTGCTACAGCAACTGTTAACCAAGCTGATATACAAGCAATAAGCGAACAACAGCGTACGATCTATCATGCCCCTCAATATAGTGCGGTAGTTATTAATAATGATGCTGAAGACAAATCTTTAGATGCATTATTATCGCATATGATAACCCAAAATAATGAAAATATTTATTATATTACGAGTCTGGAAGATTTTTTTAATTATCATTTAATAATAGATAGCAAAATTATAGAAAATAGCTCTACAAATGATAATTTCATACAGCTACTAGGGAAACTATATGAAAATACAGCAAGCCCTATAAATATAGTTATAGATTTTCGTAAAATTA
>CAKNAD010000292.1 GCA_929200515.1 Candidatus Gorgonimonas leptogorgiae
TTTTCAAATGCTAGATGACATAAAACCTGCATTTTGAACTTCCATGTGTATATAATCTAATATTTACTGCAAAATTTAGCTGTTTACGAGATCACTTGGAAAAATTTTCCCTTGTCATTTTTACTAATGAATTATTTTTAAATTCCAATATTAGATTTTCATGCTGTGGATCTGAGTAAGGATCTTGTGTAAAGGCTATGTACATCAGCTTATTATTATCAAAAAAGCTATTTAATACTGGAGTTCCTAAAATGTAAATAACCTGTGATTTTGTCATGCCGTATTTTATTTTCTTGATGTTTTCATTGGCAATAACGTTTCCCTGAGGAATATCTAGTTTGTGTATTCCAAAAACCTTACCAGCATACAGCTCACCTTTATGCACAGAATTAGAACATCCAATAAAAAAACATGAATTAATCATTATAATAAGAAAACATGTAAACTTTTTTAGCATAATAGAATCTCAGAAGTAATAAGTTGATATCTTTAGTGGATGAAGACATATAATATTATAAAATTATAAATATTTCTAGATAGGTATTAGATAGGAATAAAAGAATAAAGAAATAATTTAAGTACAAGTTGGTGGCTAATAGTAAATTTAGTACAACCTATAGATAACATCCTGCAATATTTTATACAAAGTTAAATCCGTATTTTTAGTATAATATAGAAAATATACAGGTAGAAGATGAAAATGCGAGGTTTCAAGGGCAAGTAAAATGGTTTGTGATTAAAGGTAAAACACTGTCTGAATGCAATTGCATTTCAAAGTATTTTAACGATAAAACAGACATTTTTAATAGCCCCATAGAATAAGACTTATAAGTTTTTATCCTGCGTTAGTATTTCTTGATTTAGCCGAAGCTAAACCTGCTATACACTGTCTTGGCTAAAAACTTATCATTATTTGCTGAAAGCCAGTATTTCCAACTGCCACATGTATATACTTCATACAAAATTTTAAAATAATTTAAAAATATAGTTACTAAGAAGTTGCAAATTCTTTTAGTTTTTTTAACGCCCTAACTTTGACTTGGGTACTTTTAGGTTTAGCGGCTATATCCATTGTTTCACCAGGTCTAAAGGGGTTTGGAACTCCTTTTTTAGCTTTTTGTGCTGGTTTTTCTTTAGTAGTTATTTTAAATATTCCAGGTAAAACAAATTCACGACAGCTTTTCTTTTTTATATGTCGCTCTATTAAAGCGCTGAGCTCTTCAACTACCATTTTAACTTGACTGCGAGATAGTTCTGTAGCATCAGATATTTCTGCAATTATCTGACTTTTATTATATCTACTATTAATAGCAGGTTTTTTTTTAGTTGCCATTGATTATTCCCCTTAATTTAAATCAAACACAGACTACACTAAAGTTAAATTTGCAAAAACACTTTTGCAAAATAACCCCTGATAGGATCGGTAATAATTTATAACATGCCTAGCATGTGTCATCTTTTATTTGAATACATATATATACAAGGAGGTCCAATATCCGATGTTTTGACTAAAGCAACTCTGTATTTACAGATAATTTTTAATAAAGCATCAGTTTTGAACTTCTTTATATACATAATACTAAATATATATCAAAAATCTATTAAGTAAACAACAAAAATCGTAAAAAACTAATAATGTTTTTATATTTAATCTTTATATTGCTTTAAATAAGTGCTTATTAGTTACGAAAAAAACTGTATAATAGCTAAAATAATATAAGGTAAGCATAAAAATATAATATAAATTAAAGTTTTTATAAGTTATTTTTTTAGTAAACCGATAACCTTTTACCTTGTTTAAAAAAAAATATATATTATGGAAATTAAACTCATGAACCCAATCAATTCACAAGACGATAAAATACCAGCTCCTACTGCTGTAAACTCTATAAATAAAAACAAGCCTGTAGGAACAGAAGAAGAAAAAAGTTTTTCTAAAGAATTAAACGATAAAAATAATAAAGAGAAACTGTTAAATGATGATAAAAGCACAGTAACCCCTCAAGAATTAAGACAACAAATAACAGAAGCTATCGTAAAAAGAAGTATGGAAAAAAATATGGAGAAAGCAAGAGAAATAGGCAAGGAATAATAGAGACAACAAAATTATACTTAGCAGATAAAAATGCTAGGTGTCAGGGCTAAGTAAAAATGGTTTAATTCACGGCAACATACTGCAAGAGTGTAATTGCCTTTCAAAGTATTTTAATGCTGAAGTAGACCTTTTTAATAGCCCCTGAGTCATTAAAATATAGCTTAAATTAATAACACTCATTGTTATGAGCAAAACTAAACTTGTACATATTGATGATCTGTTTGCCTATTAGTATCTTTTTGATTAAATTTACATACTATAAACAAGAAAATTAGAGTACCAGCTACTACCCCACCTACAAGAGCAGATACAATAGAAAAATCAGATAATTTATTAACGTAATCACTTTTTTTCATGGTAATATACGATGTTTCGTCATAGCTTAAACCTCTAGCTTTATTACCAACTAACATACCAAATACCCCCCCCCAGCCAAACCGACTAAATTATAAACACAAAATTTTTTGTATATTATCTACAGTGCATATTTTTCGATATGATCCAGCAAAGAAAGACTTTAAATTATTAGCACAACTTGTTTCTTTATTATAATCTTAGGGTATATACAAATAACATGGCTAAACATCTCAAATATAATTTAACGGACTTTTTATTTTTAATATTGCCGTTAAGTTAAATTTGAGATACTTAAAATTACAATAGCTGTTTTAATACAGCTATATTTTTTAATCTCCCATAATAGTATGCATTACCTTCTTATTTATTTTAGCTCCATGTTTTTCTAATGCCGCTAGAATAAAATATTGTTTTTCTTTTAACTCGCGTGGGTTAAACTTAGATTTAGCGTCATTAAACATATTCTCATAGAAGCACATAGACTCAACCACTGTTTTTTTTCCAATTGTACCAATAGTACCTTTATTGACATCGGCTTGATTCTCTAATAGATATTCAACTATGTTTGCATCTGCTATAGATACTGCTCGAGCTAATGGAGTTTCCCCATAAGAGCTCATAAAACTATGAATCGTGCAAACATTTACATCAGCCCCGTAACTTATTAATAATTTCACTGCGTCTAAATTTCCTAAATCCACCGCACGGTACAACGGAGTCCAATTGCTAGAACCTGGACTTGTATTAATATGCAGACTAGATTTTTTTAATATCAGTTTGAGTATACTCGTATCTTTTAACATAGATGCCTGATAAACAGCTGTTATGTGGTTTCCCCCAATAACATTAACATCAACACCAGTAGCTATCAATTCTTTTACCACTTCTATTTTATTTTGAGAAATAGCATATAATAACATTGTTTTACTATTTTCAGAACTAGAAAAAACAGGACTTATATGACTTGTAATATTTGGATTCTCCTTCAC
>CAKNAD010000293.1 GCA_929200515.1 Candidatus Gorgonimonas leptogorgiae
TGCGGAGTGCCATTCTTAACATTAAACTCTGGTAAAAGATATGCTAATTTAGATAAAGCGATACGTTGTTTCTCGTTATACTCCTCTTGCCATTCCTGATTACTAAACTCCCTATAATGCTTACGACTACAAAAAGCAGAATCATCAGGAGGTGATAATTGTACATGTATATTCTTTGCTCCCAAAGAAGCAAGCGTTTTGATAATTTTTATACAAGAACTTTCATCCCCCATCGACCAGAATTCATCTTCATTTTCTACGCTATAAGCTGTACACCGAGCATAAATACCTACGCTTCCTAGTCCCGCTAGTAATGCTTTTGCCTGTATTAATTCATCTGGTGCGGTCTCTATCTGAGGGTTTAGGTTTAATCTGTCAGTAGCGGAATATTTATTAACTTTCTTCTTACTAGAAGTATCTCTGTCTATCAGAGCTTCTACTGTTAAAGAGTGCTTTCTTTGGTGGTATAAGTATGCTACTTTAAACCGTTCTCTATCAAAGTCTTGAACCGGCTTAAATGGCATTTTATTCTTTTCTCGTGCATCTTGTATCAATTGTTCATATTTACTATTATCAGTTATAAAGGTATCACATGATTCTATTTGAGTAAGTTGTTTTTTAGTAATTTCCAGATCAAGCATATATTTCAAAGCGTCGGTACGACCATATTCAATAGCTAGTTGAATCGGTTTTTTATTATGAATTGATTTATAGGATAAGCATTCAGGAGCTTCTTTAACAAGGAATTCTATACATTTAATATGCCCATTTTTTGCGGCATGGTGAAGAGGAGTAAACCCATTATAGTCCCTGGCAGATATCATATGTGGATATTTTTTAGCAAAAAACTTTAAACAGTCTACATCTATATTTTTCACTACCCAGCCAAGCGGAGTAAGATCCTTTTTATCATCAATAGACAATGCTCGAATTCCTTCCTCGTGGTCAAGCATAGCTTCTAGAGTATCTATTTTTCCGTGCTTAGCAGCTAAAAGAACTGGTGTTTGCTCAAGACAGTTTTCATGCTTTAATGTATCAGGATTTATTTCAACAAGTATCTTTACGCAATCTGTATGTCCTTTTAAAGCCGCTAAATGCAGAGCTAAGCAACCATCAATATCTTCTTTCCGCACGTCATCTGGCAACTTTTCAATAAGCATTCTTACACAGTTTAATGCACCATATTCAGCGGCTTTATGCAATAATGTTCGTTTCTTATTGTCATTTGTCAGATCTTTATTTTCGAAAGCATCAGTATTTATCAACTGTTGTAATTGTTCGACATCGTCCCTACTTAAAATTGATTCAATATCTAAATCTGAATTTACATCTATTGAGGATGTTTTTGAAGTAAATGCCTTTCTATCCTGTAGCACTGTTCCGTTCTCTAATCGTTGTTTTTTATATGGCAACTGCCCTTCTGGTGAGTCGGTAGGAGGTATCTGAGATTTATTCGCTACTACTTTGTGTGGCTTTGATTTAGAGTTTGTAGAGGAGTGAGGTGTAGTAGCGAATGTTTGTTGTTCACTTTTAGCTGTAATCTTTGTTCCGCTTCTTAGATTTGATGGTATATCCATTGTATACTCCGTTAAAATATAATACTTATTGTTATAATAACTAAAATAAAAAAAATTCAAGGGGTGCATCAAAATTAATATAGAGATTAACTTTTCTTAATTAAATAGAAGATATTTTTTAAACTATTATCTAATCTTGATAGCTATTTTTTGTTAGGTGATTTACTTAATCGTTACGTTTTTCTTAATTAAGTAAAAATATTTGCTTTAGAATTAGCATTCATTTTATGTAATCTAGTAGTGACATGCAATAAGTTTAAGATACTATGTTTAGTATTGGATAAAAAACTATTATAAAAAATACATTTAAATTACAAGCTGTATAGGTAAAAATTACATATAAAAGTTTCAGTTAATTTAAAAAAAACTGGTATGCTTGCATATTATACTATATTATTATTTATTATCAATAAAAAAATAATTTTAAATAAACAGTTTGCATTTTTAGACTAATTTATTATTACAATAATTAACAAACATATATTTTCTATATGCACCCTAAAAATGTAGTTACGAATCATCAGGATTAAATATATAAATGCAGCAAATTATAAACCATGAATTAAATACAACTATATTAACAATGGAAAATATTCCAAAACAAAATAAACCTCAAACAGAACAAAAACTAAATACTAATAATTGGTATAATTCTTTATCACAAATAAATACAAAAAAAATTAAAAAACTAAAAATAAAAAAAATAAAAAATGATAAAAATTATATAAAATCTGTCTTAGGTAAGGGTTCTTTTGGTACAGTACAATATATAAAAGTAACTAATGAAAGCATATATCCTATGTTATTAAAAAAATCTTTTAATAAATCTATCAGTTCTATATTGTCAAAAAAAACAAGAGCAGAGCTAGAGTTTGAAAACAACCAAAAAGCAGGAGTTGAATCGATTTTACACGGGAGACATGGCATTATATATAAATATAAAGGAGAAGATTTATACAAATTATTGGGTAAAAGCATAACAATATTTAATGGCTTTTTAGATACAGATAAAAAATGTAATTTAACTTTGCAATTACTTGAGGAAGTTAGCCTGTTGCATGAAAAAGGCTTATCTCATTTAGATATCAAACATGACAATATTGTAATTAATAACAGTGGGGTTTTATCTTTAATTGATTTTGGTAGTTTAGTGAACAGTTTTAAATTATCTAGGCTAGATTTACATCGTTTTATCAGCCAAGGTATAGTCATAAAATATATGGCTCCTGAAATACTTTATGGGGCTAGAGTAGGTTATACTTGTTTAATAGATAGTACTAAGCTTGATATTTGGGCTTTAGGAGTTGTAATTTATGAGCTATTTACAGAAAGTAGACTAATAGATAACAATCTTAAAGAAGAATTATCGTTTTCTGTTAGGTTGGGAGATACTACAGGATTAGCTAAAAAGATATATGGTAAAATATATAAACATAAACTTTCGCATAAAATACCAAATAATATTAAAAACCTTTTGTCTGATATGCTAATGGTAACATCAACAAAACGAATAACAGCCCAAAAAGCTATAGATGACTATTTTAAAGAACAAATAAAATTAGCTAATAAAAGCTTATTTGGTTTACGTGTAGAAATGGATAAATATAGTAACAAATTATCAAAATTACTATTACAAAAGCAACAAGACTGCCATAATAAAAATGCTATTGAAGAAATCGATCAAAACATAGTACATATTAAGCAAATACTAAATAATATTAACGATGAAATTAGTAAAAAACAATAAACATGCACAGTAAAAATGAACTTATAACATTATTTTATGTCTATTAATTTAGTGTAAATAGTATAGGATATAAATAATGAACTCTTCGATATGTATAAATGGCTTACCTATAAACA
>CAKNAD010000294.1 GCA_929200515.1 Candidatus Gorgonimonas leptogorgiae
CACTGCCTTGACTAAAAACTTATAATCACTTGCTGAAAACCCGCATTTCCAACTGTCACGTGTATAGATCATAAGCTAAATACAAGGCATCAAGTCACACAACAAAAACACAAAGCAAATATTTGTAAAAAATTAACTTATATTTAATACATAAAAAGTCTTCATGTTTTATTAAAATGCGTAACTTGAGTTAATAACAACAACAAATAAATATTTTTTATGCAAGTAACTACTTCAGACCCTAAGATAACATTAGAACAACATACAGTAGCAGAATCTAGTTCTGCTATACAACAAAACAAACAACGCTATATTCAAATTAAAGAGCAGCGAGAAAAAATATTTTTTACTCCAGTAGTAGACAAACAAGCTAATGAAGCAGTTGTTACTGAATTAAATAACCAAAATATTTACGATAATCTGAATATAGCAACTGCTACAGAATTAGTAACTATGTTGTTAAATTTAGTCGAAAAATTAAAGTTAATTGATAATTATTATTGCAACGGTAATCATGCTACTGATCTTGATAATCTTATAGCAAAAATAATAAATGAAACCATAAATGAAGATATAATACTAAGGTTTAGAAACATCTGTTATTGGTTATCTAATTTAGTAAATTTATTACAAAATTTACAATATCAACATGAGTTTTTACCTGAAACTATAACTATTAATAAAGAAACTATAGCTCTAAAACTTCAAGAATGCTTAGTATTTTTAGATGCTTGCTGGGATGGCATCAGCAGTAGATTTGCCCACGAATATGAAATACTCAGCTCAATACAACAACAAAATTTAACAGGAAAAATATTTTTAATACGAAAATGGTTATTTCAAAACTTAGCTACTCAATTTATTGATAGTTTAGAGAAATATAAAAATTATAGTATTGGAATATCTATGGAGATTCATCTATATAATTTATTACATAACGCTATGGCATCACAGTTAGGGTTTTCATACATTCAAGATAATTTTACCCCGCCAAACTTTCCAAAAGCTTTTACTAAAGAATTTATAGATTTAGCAACTATAGAAGTTGCACCAGCTAATATAACTCGTATTTTAGCAGAACAGTTATATCAAGAGTTAACAGCCTGTTTAGCAACAGTTAATTTACAAGATTGGCTGTATACACCAAAACCAGATACAGCTTTTTGTGAAGGTTTAAATAGTTTATTAGAAAATTCAGTATTTACTCCAGCTAATATATTATTTAATGCAACAGCTGAACGTCAGCTTAATATTAATACTATTATAGAAGATACAGCAGATAAAAATGGTGAATTATTATATTCTCTTAGTAACAGCCAAGAAAAACTACATTTTTGGGTAGCTAATAACTTAATGCCTGATAGTGAAAGCATATTAATAGCCAATATTTATGATCAGCAAATTCAAAGTTATGTTAGCATTGCTAGTATCGACTATATGTTTTTTTGGATTGTTAAGCAAGATCAATACCAAGATAACGCTACAACACATAATTTTAATAAAGATAACTATATAACTTTAAATTTATCACATATACAACAACTAGACTCAATTGAACTAGCAAATATAGATATAAATCAACATCTAGAATTGTCTTGCTATTATAAAAAAACAGAAATTAGTATAGCTTTAGCTTCTCAAGCCTTATATCAAACTAATAGTGCATTGATAATTATGCGTTTTTTTACAGACGCTACTATTAACCACATGTTAGAAGAATCAATTTTAATAGCTAAAAAACTGCATGTGATATTAATAAATAAATTAAGTGATAATAACTTTAGAAAAAATTTCATTAATGAAATTAATGATTATTATGCTAATCCATCAATAACTACAATAACAAAAAACGAAGCATCTTTTTTTATAAAGTATAATATCTTTGCTGAAGTTTTTTCTATAATGATTAACAATCAGATAAGTATAGATGAGTGCTTTGAGCTAAATAGTAAAGAAGTAACAGTAGTATTACAACTTATTAAAAATTTATCACTTAATAAACTTAAAGATATTTTAAGATATGGTAGCAACTATGCAGAGCTACTACCATTATTAATACAAGCTAATAGTGCAAAATTAATATATACAATACTAATTAGTAATAATAACTGTTTAGATTTTATAACTGAGAATTACAATGCTATATTATCGGTAGCAATTAGTAATAGTCATCTTGATTTAATAAACTTTGTACTAAACTCAAATCCTACAAAAATAACTAGTCATATATTATATGAGGTTATCTGTTATGCTAGTTATACAATATTTTTATCCTTTACAAACCATATAAAAAAGCATATAGGACTATTTAATAAAAATCAGCTATTAGAGTTATTACAAGCAAAAAACAACAATGGTACTCCAGCAGTAGTTATCGCTTTAAAAAACACCAACTATGATACAGTTGCTGATTATTTTAAATTTATTGCTTTTCTAGAACGGCTAGATGAAAGCGATAAATTATCATTATTTAAACTAAATTATAATAATGAAACTTGGTTATCTTACGCACAGAAATTATTTAGTAGAGCAGATAATATAGCAAGTTATATACAAAACTTTATTAACATTATCTTAAATATACCTAGTATTAATTCTACTCAAATAACGGAAATACTAGAAGCTAAAAATAATATAGGAAATTCTGCATTGTTTTTAGCTATGCAACAACCTAATAACCGTATTGTACAACTATATATTAAATATATAATGGAAGCTAAGGTTCTAAATATTGAAGAAAAATTTAATATAATCGTAGCCGAATGTAGTGAGGGGAGTGGTTTATCTGTATTAATACAAAATAATAGTTATAATACAATTAATAGTTACCAAAAAAATGTTATAGAAAAAAAGTTATTTGATGCTAATCAACTATTTAAACTATTACAAGCAAAAGATTTTAACGGCAATAGTGGTTTATATGTTATAATGAATAATGCAATGACAGATAATAATAATATTGATTTGTTAACATTGTATCTAGATTTTATACTAAAAAATAATACTTTGAATGGCCAACAAAAATTTGAACTAATGTTAGCAAAAAATGCTGATAATACTACTGCTTTATATGAAACATTATCAAAAAATCAGTATGTTTCAATAAAATATATTGAAAATATAATAATGAGCAGTTGCTTTACTGCGGATCAAAATTTTGAACTAATCTTAGCAAAAGCAGGGGATGATACTAATAGTATATATAGTGCAATAAAAAATAATAACTTAAATATTATATCCCAAGTTATAACATCTATATTGCATAGAATAAATTACTTATCAGGTAATTTAGTCGATTTTTTTATAGAACCAACATTAAAATATAAGATATATAATGATTGTATCGATCTGATAGACAAATACATATCTTTTATATTAAATAATAAAATGTGTGATATAAACCAAAAAGAAGATATATTAA
>CAKNAD010000295.1 GCA_929200515.1 Candidatus Gorgonimonas leptogorgiae
TATATTAAAATACTTTTCTACCTGTCGTTGAGCGGGAGGAGCTGGTATTTTTAAGTAAAAGCTGTATAAATCCTTTTAAAACATAAATAAAGCATTAAAAATAAGTATTGTATTTAAAAAAATCCAACCCAAAAGATGCTTTAGTATTAAATCAATATATCATATTTGTGTTAATGTAGAAAAGTATATTTTTTTCTGTTGAAAATAAAATTCAAGATTTTATCTTGTTTTAATTGTTGATAATTATTTTGTAAGAATTGTAAAATATTATCTATTTGTTGATCTGTAGTTGAATTTTTTAATTGATATATAGCATCGAGAAGTAACTGCTTGTTTTTATTAGATTGTTTAGTTCTATATAGCTGAGGATTAATTTTAGATTTTATAATATATGAAACTTTATTTATATGTTCTCTTCGTTGCCTTTCAGAATGTATCGCATTAAAAAATACTGATTTACTCGTGCTATTAAAGCTATTCCTTGTTATGTCTAAAAACCTAAGTATTTTATTATCTTCACTGTTATTAATATAATAACTAAACCAGTTTATGAAATCACGATCATTAGCAAATTGTGCATCTAAACTATTAAGTAATTTAATTAAAGAAGCATCTTTTTTAGCCTTAGGTAACGGGTTGTTATCATAGTTATCAATAGCCTGTTTGATATTTTCAATAGTGTTATATCCTAGTTGACGCATGGTAATAATATTATTACATAATTCTGGTTGTGCTTGGTTTATATCTGCTAAGTCTTTATCGCTTAGAATGTGAAACAATTGTTCCATGCGAGAAAAACTATATCTAGTTTGTTTGTTATACCTATTACTTAGATGTTGTTTTACATTTTCATGTAACTTAGCTTGAAAAAGCTTACTTTCATCTTTAGAGATAAAAAAATTTAATGTATGATTATATATAGTTTTAGCTCTAAGTTTAATCTTTGTAGGTACCGCTACAATTTGATCTCTGATTGTTAATAATTTATTCCTGTTTTCAACTTCATGACTCTTTAAAGCAACATCATGAGCAAAGCTTTTTTTAAATAAATCAGTATAATTATAATCTTGGTCTATAGTTATTGTATCAACGTCTTGAAAAACAAAAATTAAATTATTATTTTTTTGGGTTATATCATGAGGATAAATATCTTTAATTAAATCAGGTGCTGGAGTATTTAATATACAACCACCATCTATAAATTGAACTTGTTGTAAACCTAAAAAGCTTTTAACCTCAACAGCTTTAAAAACTCTTGGAAAAGAAGATGACATTCTAACAGCAGTAGAAATTGGCATATCGGCAAAATTATCTTTATTAAAAATAACTAATTGTGGAGTGTCATCTATTATTGCTGTTGCAGTGATTTCTAATTTTTTTATTTCTGGAATAAAAGTAGATAAAACATTAAGATCTTTAAAAGTAGTTGTATTTGCTAAATTTTTAGGATGTTTTTTTTGTTGTTTTAATTTAGCTATTATAGTCTGTAATTCTGGTGTTTCTAAAAGATTATTATTGCTGATCTTTTTTAATAAGGATGTTCCTAGTACATAATTTAAATAAGCTTCTAATTTTTCCCCTTTGCGGTTTTCTATAAAAAAGTATTCATGCAATGAGTTAAAAAAAGCTTTAATTTGATCAAATATATTGCTTGGTCGCTGGTCTTCTTCCTCAATTAAAGGGATATTTGTTTTAATATCGTAATCTTTATCAGACATCAGTAAACCATGAAGCTTAGTTTTATCTGAAATTTCTGTAATTTCTGCTGATGATAATCCTATTGCAACCATAATTGTAGCTATAGAGCCTACAGAGCTTCCATAGCAACTTTCAACATTCTTTAATATACCTTCTTCTTCTAAAGCTTGAACCCCTCCAAGATAACTAACCCCTTTAGCTCCACCACCACTAAACACAAGGTTTTTTATTGCTGTATTATCAGTATAAAAATAATAACTTTGATCACTGTTTTTATAAAGTGACATAGATTTATCACCTATATTACTAAAAACTTCTGTACTGTTATGTTGTAGGCTTGGAGCTTTGGTATTTTTTTTAAGAGACTGATTTAATAATTGAGTGTTTGTAGTTTGGTTACTTTTATTTAATTTTCTAACACTTAATTTAGCTTCCTGTAGATTTAAACCTTCTTTATTACTGGTTTGCAACTTTAAACTATTATTATGCTTATTTTTAATCTGGCTATTATTTTGTTGATTATTATTTATAGGTTTATCATAAATTACATTAGATGTATTCATTTTAAGATCCTTATATGTGCTTTAGTTGTAACCTTGAAAAATAATTGAGGCTTAAATCTTTTAGAGTATATTATTTATTAATTAGTTCATTAATTTAAAATAGTTGATTTATCATTTTATTTGTGTGAGATGTGCTTTCGATTCATAAATTATAACTAAAAAGGTTATTATAATGATAAGAACTATAATTTTAATATTACTTATTAGTTGCTTCAGCGCTAATGCTAGTGCTACATTACCTAAAGAAGTTATAAAAAAAGTCTGAAAAATATGAGAAATTAGACGGAATTTTAGCTATGTTGGATGCTTAATGTCCTGCAGGTAGTTGCTATTCGTGATAAGGAGTCTACGGAAATACATCCTCATTGATTAATTGACGATTTAAAACAGGAGAATACATTCCTAAAAGTTTTTCTTTTTGATCTTCTGTCATTGCAGGTAAATCATGAATAGTTAAAACTTTATTAAGATTTTGTGAGTAAGATCCTATTAAATATTTAGCTTGATTTGCTGTTATAGACGTAACTGCTGGTGTAGACATAATTTTACCTTTTTTAGAAAGTTTGCTATAGCCAAGAATATTTTTAATTTCTAGTGCTTCTATATAATTGATATTATCTTCAGAAAATTCAATACCCTCAGGTATTGAATAGCCTCCTTTCTCTTTTATATAATTATATTGTAGTAGTGAAATCTCATCAGCAGATATACTATCATCTATGCGTCTATTGTTGTTTAATCTTTTGCTCCAATCTTTAGCTGTTTTTAGTCTTAAATTTTGTGATGCAATAATTTCTCCAGAGGAAGATCTAGACACTTGGAAAAACCAATGATTATTTTCTGCTAAAATGCTAGGTATATTTTTATAATCATAAAGATTTAAAAAAAAGATAAAATATGTAGCTAGATTATAAGTATGCTCCTTAAGTGTTTTTAAATAGTTGCAGCTAGGTAGCCACCATGATGTTATAGATAAAAGTTGTGCGAGGTTATTATCTATAACATAAAACTCTGGGTTATCTTCGTTTGGTAGAGTTCTTTCATAATAAAAAAGTGCATGTCCTGGAAATAGAATCATACCAAATTTGGCATCTTGTGGTAAATATGAAAGTTCTTGTGCATGCATAGCATAAAAA
>CAKNAD010000296.1 GCA_929200515.1 Candidatus Gorgonimonas leptogorgiae
AATTACAATAATATAGAGTTTATTATTAATAACTATACTTCTATTTTAGAGATAGACAAAGAAAAAATTATTGACATTTATAATCAAAATCACAAACAATTATGTATTAGCGGGTTCAATCCAAGTATTAGTAGTATTGAAACTATAATAAATAGCAGTTCGAATGCTAATAATAGTTTATTTTTTAATGTTACGAGAGAGCCTTCTTTATATAAAAACGTGGGAGAAAAAGGAAGTTCTAATTCAACCATAATTGGTATAACTATCGGTACTGCTGCTGTTGCTGTTGTTGCTAGTATTGTAGCTATCATATCGTTTTTTAGTTATAAAAAATATAAACGTACTAAATCTGACACAAATACTAAATTAGATGCTAATAATAAAAATACAATTACAAAAAGTGTGGAGCATATATATGAAGAGCCTGATCTACATTATAAAAGCGTGGATTTAATTAAAGAGTATAAAGACGGTTATAGAAGCTCTACGATGTTATCACAAAGTAGCCAGCATGATTATGTGCCTTGTATATATGATTCTGACACTAAAGCTAGCAATGAGACTGTAGCCGAGATGAATCATTCAGGTAGCAAAAGTAGTTTACATGAGCAACAAGATGCAGTAATACCAGTAGTAAACGATGGCGAAGCTACTCCTTATTATTATACCTTAGAGGAGAACTATTGAGTATATTTCTAAAGCTTATTTATTCTAGTATAAATTATATATTTGTTATGTGTATCTTGAGCACAAAATACAATATTTTGAACTAAAAATTTTTTGGTCGGAACGAGAGGATTTGAACCTCTGACCCCCACAACCCCATTGTGGTGCGCTACCAAGCTGCGCCACGCTCCGTTATATCTTGCTTCAGTGTACTGTGTATATATTTAAAGTCAATATGCATAATCAATTTAAAAAGTATTTAAAGTATTTATAGTGTATAATTAAACAAACAAAAGAAAAATTATGGATTTAACTTTTATGGATATAGAGTCAATAGAATCTTCTTTTTTAGCTATTTCTATAATAGCTTTAGTTGTAATAATGCTGTTTATCGTATACGATCTAGCAAAAAAATCCCAAGCTAGTAAATTTGGAACTATAGTATTATTTATATGCTTGTGTTTAGGAGTAGCTGGATTTACATTTAAGTTACTATACACTTTCTATTTTAAGGTAGATTTTTTTAATATTTAGCTTCCGCACCGTAAACCATCGTCTTTTAAGGCGGTGATATAAGGTGCTTAAGGTTTTGTTATATTTGGAAACAATTGTTAATGTTTCTTTTCTATAGTTCTGTATATTATACAAATAATCATTGCTAGATACATGACTATTATTGACGAAAGCTAAGCGATAATATTCAACAATGTATCTAACAATATGCTCTTTGAATGACGGACGGGACAGCCGTTACTGCTAGTTGAGGCTTCTGTATAAGTCTATCTTTATTGATAGCAATAGCCAATGAAGCTAGAAGCTCCGCCTTTTAAGGCGTGGTAGTTCACTAAAAAGATATATTTTCCATTAAAAGGACATATATTCAAGCACTAGGTTTCAAGTTAAAGGAAAAGGTTTAATTAAAGGAAAATACCACACAAATTATGTGCATTTCAAGCTGTATTAACGATAAATTCTATCCTTAGCTTTTTGTGTGTGACAGATCTTCTAAATCTTTATTTATCCTATGTTAGTATTTCTTGAATTGGCTGGTGCTAAACGTACTAAATTTTGCTTTGGTTAAAAACTAGTAATCGCCTGTTTAAATTAGCCTAGCGTATATATAGGTGGCAGATGAAAAAGCTAGATTTTAGGGCTAAGTAAAATGCTTTAATTCAAGGCAAAATACTACAGGAATGCAAATATTTTAACAATGATGTTAAGCTTTTTAGTAGTTCCCGAAGGACAAAGCTTATAAGATTTTATCTTGCGTTAGTATTTCTTGATTTAGTTAACACTAAACCCGCGAAATGCTGCCTTAGCTAAAAACTTATAATCACTTGCTAAAAACCTGCATCTTTCTCTGTTAGGTGTATATATAAGGTATTGAGCACACTTCTTTTTAAAAGGGTTTTGTTACATTATACCAAGAATAAAATGCTTTAATTTACGCAAAACAAAAACTATAAAATCTAAAACAATAATTGAACTTTAAATATATTTAGAACTATCATTTTTGAGTTTTTCAAGGTTTTTAGAGGGTTATAGTAATGTCAAACCGTAAGTATGATCTAGGCTTAAATGACAGTACCTTAAAAAAGGCATCAGTTAATAAAGAAAATAATACTAAGGTTAAGCTTGCAGATCGCTGTTGCAATAAGCACCAGAGCGTAAAGGTAAAGTTAGATGAAGTTAATAATATCTTTACAACAGCTAAAAACAAAAAAATAGCAAAAAAGCCTAAAATTATAGATGCAATTCAGTTATATCTACAAGAAATTGGATTTTCTTCGCTTCTCACCCCCGAACAAGAAATTCATTATGCAAGATTAGCCAGACGAGGGATAAAACCAGGAAAAGATAAAATGATTGAGAGCAATCTGCGTTTAGTTGTAAAAATTGCCAAGCGCTATCTCAATAGAGGTTTATCTATGTTAGACCTAATTGAAGAAGGAAATCTAGGTTTAATAAGAGCTGTAGAAAAGTTTGACCCCGAACGAGGCTTTAGGTTTTCTACCTATGCTACCTGGTGGATTAGACAAACAATTGAACGTGCCATTATGAATCAAACTAGAATAATAAGGCTACCTATTCATGTGGTAAAAGAGTTAAATATTTATTTACGAGTTGCCAGAGAGTTAAGCCAGCAGCTCGATCACGACCCTAAACCCGAAGATATAGCCAGTATATTGGGTAAGCCCACCGAAGGCATAAAAAAAATGCTATGGATTAACGAAAGAATATCTTCGGTAGATACGCCAATAAGCACTGATACAGATAAGTTGATTTTAGAGACTATTTCCGATGATAACCAAGTAGATCCTGCTAATCAACTGCAAGAACAAAATCTTATGTATAATCTTGATTTATGGTTAGATAAGCTATCAAACAAACAATTAGAAGTTCTTGTAAGAAGATTTGGTTTACGGGGGCATGAAGCTAGTACACTAGAAAAAGTAGGTAATGATATCGGTATTACTAGAGAAAGAGTAAGACAAATACAAGTAGATGCTTTAAAAGCTTTGAAAAAGATTCTAAAAGAAGAAGGTCTTTCAAGTGATTATTTATTTAATGCTCGATAATTCGCAAATATTTACATGTGCTTTTCTTAAGTTGACTATTAAAACAATTAAAAATATTTATTGTAAGAAAAAAGACTATAAAAGCTATACACCTTAATTTAATGGTGTATAGCAAAAAGTGACTAAAAAGTTACTTTACAGCTTTTTTGA
>CAKNAD010000297.1 GCA_929200515.1 Candidatus Gorgonimonas leptogorgiae
CCTTATATCACCGCCCTAAAGGGCGATGGTTTACGGTGCGGTAGCTAAAAATTATTACCAAATATTTTTATGTTTTACTAATTTTTATAATAAGTTTAAAATAAAAAAAATAAATTGAACTTTCTATAATAAAATATATCTATAACCGTATGTAATAACAATAAACTTAGAGGTATAACATGAACGGAACAAATAATGATTTTGCTATATACACCTATTATTGCGATGATAGCAGCACAACCTACAATGTAAACAGTACACAGCAAGAAAGTAATCTTCAAACTAATAGATTTGCCCCTTTGTTTGCAAACGAGGAAGATTGTGAAGCTTTTAAACTAGATATAGACTACGACCCTTTTATTAGTAAGCTTTATGGAGAATTCCATATTTCATATGAAGACTACGACCTGTTAAAGCAGAAAAAATTAAGAGCTGGAAAAACTGATTTATTAGTAAATATACTAAACAACAAACTAATAGAGTCAACAACAGAACAGGCTCTCGATATTATAAATTTTATCTATAACACTCTTTACAGTAGCCAACCTTTTTTAGCCTATGGAATCAATATCAACGAAACTTCATTTATAACTGCAAAAAATAGTGCTATAAATACACCAATAAATTCACGGGATATAATAAAAGCTATGGATAAAGTGAAAGTAGAAACTATTGAACCATTATTTAGCACTCAAGAAAATTATACACTTTTTAAAAATGATATAAGCGATAACATCGGTAATCTGGCTTCTTATCTTTATGGTAAAGATGTTCTTTCAGTAGATGAATACGATGAGTTTACACAAAATATAGAAAAAACCCAAAAAACTAACATGTTAATTAATATACTAAATACTAAATTAAAAGATCCAAATGTAGACAGTAATGGACTAATAACAGAACTTACAAAAGCATTAGCAGACCCATATAGTTGTAATCAAAGGTATTTAATTAGTTATATAAATAGTACGTTAATTTAAAAGCTAAAATAATTTATACATCAAAATAATAATTTTTGTATTGCTTTATTTTTATATTAAAGGTATAACAAATTGAATTATTTATCTCATGCATATACTGCTTCTATATTTAAAATTGCAGATGCAATAACAACAACTAAAAGTAGCATACAAAAAGTATTACCAACTAATATAGAAGAAGCTTCTAGTATTATTTACCATAAAACTAGTATAAAAAGTTATTCTGATCAAATAACAAATGACTCAATTATAAACTTTTCAACTATTATGCAGCGTAAAATTATTAAATTGCATAATCGTAATCAAGATTTTATCTGTAAGCAACCTGTATTTTCATTATTATGTAACAATATTATTATTCAAGACCCTAAAATAATTATATATAAAACTAGCAATAATGATTTAAATTTAAACTGTAAAGTAGATGCATTCACTCAAGAACCAAGTCATTCTAAACATAATAAAACTATAGTTTGTCGGCATATATCTTATGGCTACGCAACTGAACAATTTAAATTAAGCGAAATAGACAGCAAAGAAAAATTACAACAGCATCCATTTTTTCAAAAAGATTATGAAGCTTATTATTGTTATTACTTTCCGGCTGAAGGATATTATTTTAATAGTAAACAAATAGGTAAAGTATTACAAGACATAGCAAAAAATCTATTAATAACAGATATTAAAAGCTATAAATCATACTTGCTATATACTATATCTCATGCAATGGCTATACGAATTACATTTAAGGATAATCATTGGAAAATAAAAGTATATGACCCTAATAATACAGTAACAGAAACAATAATTATTATAGAAAATATTGGTGATTTTACACTATTAGATGCAAATGATTTAAATCTGTCTTACTACTTAAGGTTTGAAGATGCATTATCTTTCAACAGTACTGACACTAAAAAAAATCAATATAACTGTAAAGTATATGTATATGATAACAATAGTATCTTACAAATTTTAATGCAAAAAAGAGGGCATTATCATCTAACTAATAATTTTAACCTTCCACTAGAATCTGAGTTGATTTTAGCATTGGTAAACAATCAAAGTACTAAAGTTAATGATATTTTAACCAATTTAAAAGAATATGATATTACGCAACTGAAATCTTTTACTCCAAGTAAAAATAATGATTTTGCACCAGCATTTAACTTATGTTTAATTAAAGGTCATGTCGCTTCTATAAAGGTATATCTATCTTTTATTCTAAGTATTAATATATGCATTAAGCATAAGTTATTTTTAGTGGGGAATTTAGTTTATTTGCCAATAAAATTTAATCAAGTAGCAACAACTGTGGTTTATACTAAAACTATAATGGCATCTAAAAAATTATCACTTGAAGATAAATTTAATTTTATAGATTCTATATTATTATTAGAATTACTTTATATGAATAACCACAATGAAAATAACGCTCTAACTGCATTTATTAAGATTATACAACAAAGTAATTTTACTACATTACAAAAGCAAAAACTTCTCCCTGAAAATTAATAAACAATAATATTTAAAAACCAAAAATACTAATTCTATGATGACTATTAAACACTATATTTATAATTTGAGATGAATGAAAAAAATATAACAATAAAGCACAAAAAGAAAAAGACAACAATGGAAACAATGGTTTGTCATCAGTTCGATAAAAATAACAAAGACAACATAAAAAAGCTACTATACAAGTAATAATATTATAAGGCTGTTGTATATTAGATAACAAGTAAAAATATATCTCTAAGCATAATATAATTTGTAATAACAACCATGCTGGTGTTAACATTCCTATACTACCAAAAACAGGTATTTTAATTAAGGCAGTGCCATACCATTTTTTAGATTGCACATCTGAAGATAAATGCAGAGCTACTCCTAAAGCGAGTCCAGAATTAAAAGTATGCAAATCTAAAGCTATAAAAGCTAAAATAGGCAAACAAGAATGCGTAATAGCTGACCGATGATGTAACTTTGGTATAATTATATCTATATCTGGTATAACAACTCCTATAATCACACCTGCGATAACTTCTAAAACAATTGCTAAATAATATACAGCTTCTTGATTATTATGCTTAACAATAAATTTAGCTATAGTTAAAATACCAATAGCAATTAGTATAGTTTTTAGTAATTTAGAGAAATATTTGCCTTTCATATTGAGATATACACTATAAGTTTATAGAGATATCTATTTTATCTCAAAATGAACTAAATATAAAAAATATTGTCTTTACGTAAAGTAATTTAGAAAATATAATTATTAACACAAACAATAATCAGAATACTTACTAAGGATATTCATTTATGAATAAAAAAATTAAATTATTAACTATAATAAGTTTATAGGACTTACGCATTGACAAAACCTTT
>CAKNAD010000298.1 GCA_929200515.1 Candidatus Gorgonimonas leptogorgiae
TATCGGTACTTTTGTCATTCGTATTGTTGTTTTTGAACTGACTTATTCTCTGTTCTATTTCTGCTGTTTCTGGAAGTCCTTTACAATTCCAAGGTTCTAGTATCTTATATTTGCTCTTACATGAGGTAATAAATTGTATTTGTTTATCAGTTATATTACATATACTTGCTAGTAGATCGTTTGTTGTTCTGCCGTGATCGTAACAAAAAATATTTGTTAATATAGATGTATCTATGACTGTATTATCATCATCAAAGCATTCGAAAAACAAGTGTATTTTATTTAAAACTTCTATTATATACTCATCAGTACGTTTAGTTAAGTTGCATAAATTTTTTATAACTGCTTGTAGGTTAGTATCTATATCAATATTTTTTCTGTGGCATATTCCAAGTATATTTTCAGCATGTTTTTTGATTATAGATTTTTGTGAGTCATTAATTCTACTTGTATCTATAATTTTATATATTATGTTTACTTGCCTTTGATTGTTGTCTCTTCTTGATTCAATAAAGTCTTTTATATTAGAGAAACTCATTTCGAATTTTCGATTTGTAAATCGCAAACACCTATAGGTATCTTTACTCCCTGCTAGTTCTTGTACTTGTTTATCTGTTAGATCAACAAAGCTCTTTATTCTAGCTCCTCTTATATTCACTTTGTCACATTGCATATATGTAAAAGCATCTGTAATATTGAATATTTCATTATACCCTTTTTTGAAGGCTTCAGACATAAAGAAAAATACATTACTTAAAAAGCGAGGTACGCTTATATTTTTTATATAGCTTTTACGTGTTGCCATGATATTTATACAGGTTTTAAGATTATCTTTAAGTTCAACATTATTTTTTTTATAGAGTGAGGTTATTTGACCCATAAAATAATCTCTATTTTTATTCGAACTTGTAACCATATTAAAAGGTTCAATTGCTAAGCTACTAGCTGGAGTTGATAGTCTATTACTAATATTTGTTTGAGAAATTTGAGGCGTTTCAGCTTGATTTTTAGTGATATTTGTAGGGTTTGTTGCAGAAACCTCAAAGTTTAAAAATGTAGATATTTTTTTTGTACTAAGGTTATTGTTATTTTGATTAGATATCGTAACATTATTTGTGATTGGTAGAGCCATAATACTTCCTTATATATTTCAAAGGACATTGTATCATAAAACTATGCTATATTCAAATTAATATTAGAGTTAATCAAAAGATTATTAAGAAAATATCGCTACTACTAGAGATGCAACAGCTAGTAATATTATTGCCCAAGTACTAGTAGCTAGATTATTCGGGCTAATGGGAAACTATCTAACGCCCTCGTATTTGCGTCTTAGTCAAACTCATACAGAGCAACAAGCTGTTGCCATTTATCATCATTTATTTTAGGTGCTACAGATAATAGATTTTTTATTTTTTCGCTAGTTTCTTCGCTTGATAATATATTAACTAGTTTTTCAGGATGTGTAGGATAACTATCCTTTTGCCATAAGCCTTGTTCATATAACAAGACTAAAGGCAAAATAGCAGTTAAACCTACAGCATCATAATTATAAATTTTATTAATAAATGAAACTAGAGCAAATATAATCTGTATTTTTTCATCTTGAGTTCTAGGCTGTTGTAAATAGCTATAATAATTTTTTATAGCATGTTCACAAAGTTCTTGTTTTAATTTTTTTGTAGTTGCACACCTGGTTACCACATAAAATCTAAACTTTTCGTAATTCATGTTTTGCTCTATATAGATAACATAGCTAAATAAATCTTTTAGCTTATCTTCTGTAAAGCCTAAATTTGAGTAGGGGTTATGATTACTACTAAAAATAAATTCCTCCATGCTATAAGGATCTTCTCCATCTTGCAGGTTATCTTCGTTTATTTGAGAATAATCAATGTCAATTTGCAACTTACATCTTTGCCTGCAATATTCAAGAGCAAGCCTTTGATCCTCAATATAATTTGCAACCTTAGTATCATCATTTAACTGAATATCAGATAATTCTTTGCATACCTCATTGCCTAATTTTAATCTATTTGCATTTATTGTAATATGTCTATTAGCACAAGGTAGCTTAATTTTAGATGCTTGCTCATCGGTAAATGCAGCAAGATTTTTAATTTTTGGTTGTTGCATTCTATGGGTAGTACAAGCTCTTGCTATTGCTGCTAAGGCATCAAATAAGTTAAAGGTTATTTTATTTCCATTTTTTACTGTATCTAGTAATACAATTAAGGCTTTACTAGTTTGTATTAATAAATCAAATTTAGTAACATCATTAAATAGAATATGGGTGATACTTTGGTAGTTAGTTTGTGCTATTATAGAATCATCAAACGTTAATAATTTATATAAAGGTATGATATTATCAGCATTAAATGCTTCTTGGTAGCAAGACTCTAAAGTAAGATACTGTTCGGTTTTTATAATAAGATTTATAGTAAAATTATACTCTGCTTGTTTTAATCTTTCTTCTTTTAACTTATTACTGACTATCTTTAAAACTGCTAATTTTTGATAACTAGTTAAAGTTGTGTTATCTGTTAAGAACTTATCATAACATTCAGCTATACTATTTTTATAGTTAGCAGGCTCTGTAATATTATATCCCCATGGTTTATATTGGTAGCTTAAGGTGTTATCTTTAGCACAAACATTTGATACGTGCATTTGCATTAGCATATCTGATGCGGCTGCCTTTACTATAGGATTTTCTAATTCTTTATCAGTAGTTGATGCAATTATTTGGTTTATTTTTGCTTTAACTTCTTGTTTTTCAATTTCTTGTTTTTCTGGTTCTTGTTTAATATTTTCTGCTATAGTTATTTCTGCGTTTATAGCTCCCTCTACACGTAATGATTTTGTAGGACTAGCTAGTGTTGTAGTATTATCAGTTATAATTCTTTTATCTATCGCAGTAGCAGAATCAGAGTTATTATTTGATGTGATATTAGAAAAAATACTTAGAATATAGTTTTTTACTCTTTCTGCAATTCTAATGATAAAGTTTTTAAATCTTTTAACAGCATTGACTATTGGGTTACCAGCAGTTAAAAGCGGTGGTTGGTTATTTAGTGGTGCTTCAGTTATGTGATTGTTCATAGACTCCCTCTACAGCATGATTATCCTAAAAAAGCAACCCATTATTAAAATGGTTTCTTTATTATACACTAGTTTGCTATAAATAGCAATAGCCACCCTAATGTTAGTTTGTTATTTATAAACAGCATGTTGTTAAAGGTTACTTGCAGGGTGAGTTTGATCTACTACATATTATTGCCCAAGCTGAATTAATGGTTGCTAGTTTTTAAGGCTGATAGTTTTAATCTAACTCTAAGAGAGCCTAGGTATTTTG
>CAKNAD010000299.1 GCA_929200515.1 Candidatus Gorgonimonas leptogorgiae
AAAAACTTATAATCACTTGCTGAAAACCCGCATTTCCAACTGCTACGTGTATATAAATAACAACAGGGATGCTTTTGAAAATTTAAAGGATTATTTCATGGAATTTACATCAATAAAGCCACTAACAGGATTTATACCAACTGTACCAAATGACGAAGAGTCAGCTACTTGCAATAATACAGTTAGCTTTTTAGAAAATGATTCTACGTATTCTGTCATACCAATAAACTCAACCAGTTTAGATAAAAGGCAAATAACGGAAAAACCTAGTGAGCAAATGTTACAATGGGAAACTTTAAGGCATTTAGGAACTGGCAACAGTTTAAATGGTTTATCTAATTTACATTGTGAAGAGTTAGAAAAGAATTGTAGATGTTTTAAATCGCATGTATTGCCAAAATTATCAACTGATCAAATAAGTTATTTTCTTAAAACACAACCTGATTTAATCAAATTTGTGCCTAAAGAAAAAATAACTACAGAAATGTGTGCTGATATTCTTAAAAAAGCATTTTATCTAATAAAATATCTGCCTACAGAAAAAATAACCGAAGAAATGCGGGTTAATATTTTTAAAGAAAATTGTAATTTTTTTCAGTGGTTTCCAAAAGAACTTATTACTTTAGAACAAGTAGAGCATATTCTTAACTATAATAGTGATTTGTTAAATTTAGAAAATATACCTGAAAACATTATTAATAATAAAAATATACAATATCAAATATTAAAAAAATTGCATATACAATCTTCAATGCTTTCTACAGAGCTTCTTAAAGATAATTTAGAAGATGTACAACAAATATGTTTCAAAAATACTACAACAATCAAACAGTTTGATGCTCTTAATATAGGATTAATTACTCAAAATTTAATTAATCAAATTGTAGAAAGAACAACAATTAATTTAGCTGATATTCCTATTAAATTTATAACTAGAGAAATTTTATTAAAAACACTGCAAGCTGATAATATGCCATCTGGTGATACAATAGATCAATTATATCCTAAATTTAAAACAGAAATTCAAGAATTTGCTACAAAATATTATAAAAATAGAAATGAGTTAATGAAATATTTACCATATGGTTTTTTGAGTGCAACAGATATACTTAGTATTACTGATACTAAAAGATTAATAGTTCGTATAACATTGCCAGATAATATAAAAAACGATCAAATATTATTATTACAGCTAATAAAAAAACAACCGTATATTATTAAAACTTTAGAACCAGAATATTTTAATTCACAAATTTGTGATTATTTTATTAACAAAGGAGATGTTGTGTATATCAAATATATTCCTTTAAAATATTACACCTCAAAAAATACTATAAAAATGTGTATTAGAATAAAAGATATACCTGATAATATTCCTAAAGAATTTATTACTGATGATTGGAAAAATAAGTTAATTGAAAGCTATTTAAAAATAGGTATATTTTCAATAAAAATTTTAGAGTATTATTTTACATCTTGTCTTCAAAATGATTATTTATTTAATAGATTATTTGATGATACATTACATTTTTGTGCAAAATACTCCTCTAGCGTCTTTGAAGTTTTAACTTCTACAAAAATACCAAGTGAATTTAAGAATAAATTATATCAGCATATAATAGAAGGTAATTTTAATTTACCTAAATCAACACCTGATAAACTTTATAGTAAAGAATGTCCTTTAGATTATGCATTACCAGGCTACTATCTTTATGAATTAATTTCTGAATGTTATGCAATAGACCCTAAGCATGCCATAGAACTTCCAGAAAGTGCAAAAGACCAGCAAAGATTCACAGAAAAATTTAGAAAGGAAAATATTAATTTAGTAAAAAGTACAATTAATATACCTGCTACATTCCTTGCAAAAGGGGGGCGAACTATTCAAGTAAATACAGAAAACAACCAAGCAATTTATTATAAATTTAGAAAGGTTGGTGAAAGTTTAGAAGAATTTATGGAAGAAGCTGCTAGATTACAATTTCTAAATACTACAGTTCCTGGAAAAAATATTTTGAAAAAGCTACAAAGTGATATGCCAATAGATACTGAAATATTTTGTATTCCCAAAAGTAATTTAGGTGAATCTTTAGTGAAACTAAAAGTTCCAGCAGATGTATACACTTCGGAAGAAGGAGAAGAACTAGTTGATGTTATAATTTTCACTAATTCTGAAAACTATCTTGATTATGCTCATCAAATAGATAAAAATAACCCTCAACAACCTTATTTACGAGGAAAAGAAGGAATCAAAAAAGCGTTACACGATTATGGATTTTATTTAAAAGATGGTGTTATGTATAATACTCCTATGGCTGGATTTCACAACGAACATAGAGCGTGGTCGCCTATAAAGGGTGCTGTTAGTAATACCTATAGATTTGATACAATACATCCAAAGTATAAAGAAATGATGTGTATACCGATGTCAGGAAAGTATGACAGATGGGATACTGTTGCAACAGAATCATCTGACTTTGGTTATACTGGAGCACGAGATTTTGGTGATTTTGTCTATTACGGAAATATAGAACGAATATTAAAAAACGCAGATATCTCGACTGATTTTATGAGTAATGAAAATAAACAATACATACAAGTTCAGCAGTATCTTGCTATTGCGGAAATAATCTGTAACACATTAATTGCTGGAAAATTAATACACGGTAGATTAACTAAATTCTCAGCAAATTATCATTATAAAAATAAACAAACTCATAATAGAAATAAGATTGATATTGCTGAACAATTTAGTAGCTTTTTGGAGGGTTTTACGGGGAACAACTCAACAAATCTATGGGATTTTATGGGAATAAGCTATGAAGACTATGATAAATGGTTAGACCGTGCTTCTTTTGAAGATCTTTATTGGTGTGCGGAACAACCTAAAATAGAAGGTGATAGCTTATCATTACCTTTTGATATATCTGAAAATCCTATATTTGATATAAATGATTGCTTTACACAGTATCTTATTCAACAGAAAAAACTTCCAGAAGAGTATTTTGATGCCCCAATTATGATAAAATATGATAGGATAAAAACTCCTGATGACTTTATGTCTGCAGAAGGTCAAGCTTCTTTAGGTAAGCGTTATTCGTCATTTCCTCTTGTAAGTTATCTTAGAGGTGTGTACTTATTTACTACTAAAATTATACAATGTATAAAAGAGCAAAACAAACAGCGGAATCAAATAGTTGGGTAGATGTAAACAAGTTGAAACTATTACAAAAAGTTTAATGCTTCTTTATTTTTCTATTTGCATCTGCCACGTGTATAAAAAATATGGTAGTGACTCAAAAATGTTGATATGTTATATTGAGATTTCCTATCCACATT